>JBIOJD010000006.1:0-25906 GCA_044450485.1 Polyangiales bacterium
ACGCAGTGCTTGAAGTGCTGCTGCAGCATCATCAGCCAGCCGATGCCGGGGAGCGTGTTGCGGTCGGTCATCGAGATCGCGCCGCCCTGACGCAGCAGCTCGTACGGGGCCATCAACGCGTCACCGATCAGGATGAGCTTGTAGTGCGGGCCGCACTCGTGGAGCAGGTCCTGCACCCAGAGCGGCTCGTCGAAGCGCTCGGTCTTGTACACGCGACCGTAGACACAGTTGTGGAAGTAGTACGTGCGCAGCTCTTTGAAGTGCGTGGCGCGCTTGGTCGCGCTGAACAGCCGCTCCATCAGCTCGGTGTGCGGATCCATCGAGCCGCCCACGTCCATCATCAGGATCACGCGCGTGTTGGGCCGGCTCGGTGGCCGCACCACGACTTCGATCTCGCCCGCGTTCTGCGCGGTCTTGTCGATGGTGCGGTCGAGGTCGAGCTCGTCATCGACCCCTTCGCGGATGAACGCGCGCAGCCTGCGCAGCGCCATCTCCATTTGCCGAATGTCCAGGGTCACGTCGGACCGGTACGGCCGGTACGTGCGTGCGTCGGCGACCTGCACTGCGGTCTTCTGGCCGCCCGCGCCGCCCGCGCGAACGCCCTCCTTCTTGCCGCCTTGGCGGCCGAAGGGCGAGGTGCCAGCAGTGCCGATCCACTTGTTGCCGCGGTCGTGGCGCTCCTTCTGCTCGTTCATGCGCTCCTCGAACAGCTTCTTGAGCTGCTCGATGTCGAGGCTCTCCGCGAGCGCGCGCTCCTCGGGTGTGAGCTGGTCGAGCTTGAGCTTGGCGTCCTTGAGCCACTCCATCAGCTCCTGCTTGAGCCGCATGTGCTCGCCCTCGACGCCCTTGAACTCGGCCAGGAACGCCTGGTCGAACGCGTCGAGGTGGCCCTCACGGTGCACGAGCAGCGAGCGCGCGGTGTAGTAAAACCCGTCGAGCGAGCTGTCGTGCAGCCCGAGCGCCAGCGCTTCTGCGAGCGCGATCGCTTCCTGCGCGCCCACCGGTACCTCGTGCTTGCGCAAGCGGTACAGGAAGTTCAAGAACATCGGCCGGTGCTTGGCCTCCGTCATGGCTCGCCTCCGCTCACGAACGCCAGCGCGACCCGCCCGAGAGCTGATCGGCATAGGCCACGAGGTCCTGCTCCTTCTTGAGCAGCGTGCCGAGGAACGGCAGGCTGCCGTCGAGCTTCACGTTGGCGACGCCCATGTTCTTGAGCATCGCGATCCAGTCCACGAGCTCGCTCGTGCTCGGACGCTTGCGCAGGCGCTGCATGTTGCGGATGGCGTAGAATGCGTCCATCGCCTGCTTGAGCAGGGCTTCGTTGATGCTGGGGTGGTGCACGTCGACGATGCGGCCCATCAGGTCGCGGTCCGGAAAGTCGATGAAATGAAACACGCAGCGCCGGAGGAACGCGTCGGGCAGCTCCTTCTCGGCGTTGCTCGTGATGATCACGACCGGGCGGTGCTTGGCCACGACGTCGTCGCTCGTCTCCATGATGCGAAAGCGCATCCGATCGAGCTCGTGCAGCAAGTCGTTCGGGAACTCGAGGTCGGCTTTGTCGATCTCGTCGATGAGCAGCACCGAGCGCTCCTCCGCCTTGAAGGCGTTGCCGAGCGGCCCGAGCCGAATGTACTGGCGGATGTCACGCACGTTGCCGTCGCCGAAGCGGCTGTCGTAGAGGCGCTGCACCGTGTCGTAGTGGTAGAGACCTTCCTGAGCACGAGTCGTGCTCTTCACGTGCCAGGTGATGAGCGGCATCTCGAGCGCCTCGGCCACGGCCTCGGCCAGCAGCGTCTTGCCGGTACCCGGCTCGCCGCGGACCAGCAGGGGCTTCTGCAACATGAGAGCGCAGTTCACGGCCGCCTCCAGCCCCTCGTTGGTCAAGTAGCTCTTGGTTCCGCGGAAGCGGGTGTCCGTCATGACTGATCTCGTGTCCTTCCCGCCGGTTGACAGCAGTCGGCGCAAGGTGTCGCCGCCCCGTCTACAACTCGGCAATGATGGTCAGAAATACACTGTTGCCCGCCGCTGCGCTACTCCCCCATTTGAATTCCTTGCAAACCGGCTGGTCCTCGGGCTGGCTTTGTTTCTGAGCGCTTGCCGAGGGTGCTCGGGTGCCTCATCGGTCGGAGGGGAGACGCCGTACGTGCGCTGCCTGGCTGGGCCGCCGCCCGCGGCCCGGAGCGCTCGTGTGGAGAAGAACGGCCTGCAGATTCGGGATCGGGTGCTCACGGTCACCCCGCAGGGCGCGTCGTGGACGCTGGCGGCGTTTGCTGGTCCTGGCCTCGGCGCGCCGCCCACCCCGGCTGTCGCCGCCGCCCTGGCCGCCGCCCACCCGGACCTGATGCTGCTGCTCGGTGATCTTGGAGACCGGCCCGCCACCGCCAAGGCGACGCTGGCGGCGCTGGCCACCGTGCCTGCTCCGACCCTGCTGGTCGGCGGGGGCCGAGACACCCCTGCCCGGATCGCCGATGCCATCGCGGCGCTCCGCGCCGGGACGGAGCGAATCATCGACGCTACTGGGCTGCGGGAGGTCAGACTCGGAAGCGATACGTTGATCCCTGTCGCGGGCGCTCTTGACGGCCGCTACGCGGTCGAGGAGCGAGCGTGCGGCTATGCGCTCGAGGACCTCAAACGTTTGGCCAAGGAGGTGGCCGGGGGACCCGGACGCAGGTGGCTGATCGGCTGGGAGGCTCCCGGGCTAGGCGGCGTCAGCTCGGTCTCGCGGACCGATCAAGGTGTGGACGTCGGCAGCCCAGCGCTGGCCCAGCTCGGCATGCGGCTCGGCGCGCCCGGGGGTCTGTTTGCCTGGCCTCACGTTCAAGCCGGACGCCCCACGTCGACCGGGGGCAATTCGCGTCTCGCGGCGGGCGAGCCCGCGAAGGACTTCCAGCTCGTGGTGCCGAGGCTTTCGGGACCGGCGGTCGAGCGCGCCGACGGATCGATGTTGCCGTCCGGCTTTGCGCTGCTCAGGCTCGACTCGAGCGGTCTCGCGCTTGCAGCGCTGCGCGAGCTTCCGTGAACAACGACATCAAAAAGATGATTTATTCCAGCCTGTTGAGCATTGAATCTCGATCACATCTGGGAGCGGGTTCGGGCCTCCCGCGATTTGACTTCGATCGCGCTGCATTGAATAGTGCGTGCCCCGCAGTCGCCCGGTTCGGCGTCTGCGAGCGCGGCGCCGTGTCATGTCCGAGCTCGTGCTTCCCCTCAAGGACCTCGACGAACGAGGCAAGGACTATACCTTCCCGCTGACCGCGGAATGGTTGGATCAGGCGCTTGCAGACAGCGCGCTGCGAAGGGATCCCGCTGCCGGTGAAGGCCAAGTTCACGTGCTCGCGCAGAAGAACGGCCACGACGTCTTGGTCAGGGGTCGAGCGGAAGCCGACGTGATCAGTGAGTGCGCTCGCTGCCTCGGCGACGTGCCCATGCACGTCCGAGCCGAGATTGCGGTCCTGCTGAGCCCCGGCACCGAGGACGCTGCGCAGGGATCGACGGAGCTCGAGGCCGAGGACCTGGATCGAGGTCGATTCGTGGGGCATGAAGTCGTGCTCGACGAGCTCGTGCGCGAGCACTTGCTGCTCGAGATCCCGATGCGACCCCTATGCACGCCCGACTGCGCCGGTATCCCGGTGCCCGAACATGTGCGTCCCCGCGCCGAAGATTTCGGCGGACCGGGGCACGTGGACCCGCGGCTGTTGCCGCTGCAGCAACTCAGAGCAAAGCTCTCTTCCAAGAAGGAGTGACCCGTGGCGGTTCCCAAGCGCAAGACCTCTCGCTCGCGGCGCGACATGCGACGCGCGCATCACGACAAAGTGGCGGCTCCAAACGTGATCCCTTGCCCGAACTGCGGAGACATGATGCTGCCGCATCGGGTTTGCCCCGCCTGCGGGCATTACAAGGGCCGCAAGATCACCGAGACCAAGGAGACCCCCAGCGGCTCCGAGGCGGCCTCCTGACCGCCCTATGGGGGTGGGTCGTCGCCGTCCATTGCAGGGCGGGACTTCCGGCCCGATACTGTCGGGCTCGGTCGCTGCCGGCCGCGGCGCGCGAGCAGCGATCGTTCCCCTCGGTGAACGGAATCTGAGCGAGGCACGCGTGGCAGGGAAGGCGTTTGCGCGTTCGATGATCCTGGGCACGGGTCACTACCTGCCCGCGAAGGTCGTCACCAATTTCGACCTCGAGAAGATCATGGACACCTCGGACGCCTGGATCACCGGGCGGACGGGGATTCGCCAACGCCACGTGGCTGCACCCGATGAAGCCACGAGCGACATGGCGACCAAGGCCGCGCTGCACGCGCTCGAGGCTGCCGGGATCACCGCGCAGCAGCTCGATCTGATCATCGTCGGTACCATCAGTCCCGACCTCCAGCTGCCTGCGACCGCGATGTTCGTGCAGCGGAACTTGCGCACGCGGCCGGATTGCCCGGGCTTCGATCTCGCGGCGGCGTGCGCGGGATTCATCTACGGGCTCAGCGTGGCCGACGCGTTCATCCGCACGGGCGGAGCGCGCTACGTGCTCGTGATCGGCGTCGAGCTGCTGAGCCGCCTCGTGGACTGGACTGACCGCAACACCTGCGTGCTGTTCGGCGATGGTGCGGGCGCCGTCGTGGTCGGACCGTGCGAGGACCCGAATCGGGGCATTCTCTCCACGCACCTGTTCGCGGACGGCACCCAGATCGAATCGCTGTGCATTCCGGCGGGCGGAACCCGCACGCCGATTACGGCCGACCTCGTCGCGCAACGCCAGCATCTCGTGCACATGGCGGGCAAAGAAGTCTTCAAGTACGCGGTGAAGGCGCTCGCGAGCTCGAGCGAGATCGCGATGAAGGCCAATGGCATGACGCCGGCCGACATCGACTGGCTGATCCCGCACCAGGCCAACCGCCGCATCATCGACGGCGTGCTGCACCGTTCCGGGATCCCGGAGGAGCGCTGCTTCATCAACATCGACAAGACCGCGAACACGTCGAGCGCTTCCGTGCCGATCGCGCTCGATCAAGCGGTGCGGCAGGGCAAGGTGCAGTCTGGGCACAACGTGCTCTTCTGCGCGCTCGGCGGAGGTTTCGCTTGGGGCAGCGCGCTCGTCCGCTGGTGAGAGAGTAGGAACCGCATGTTTCGCTTGGATGGAAAAGTTGCGCTGGTGACCGGAGGCTTCCGAGGGATCGGTCGGGCGCTCGGTGTCACGCTCGGCCGCGCCGGTGCGCACGTCGTCGCGGTCGACGTGCTCGAGGAGGCGGTGGGCAAGGAAGCGCTTACCGAGATCGAGCAAGCCGGCGGCAAGGGCGAGCTGCTGCGTTGCGACGTCACCGACAGCAAGGCGGTGGACGAAGCCGTGACCGGCGTGCACAAGCGGCTCGGCCGGCTCGACGTGCTGGTGAACAACGCCGGGATCGCCCGCGACCAGCTGCTGCTCCGCGTGTCGGATGAAGACATACAGCGAACCTTTTCGGTCAACGTGACCGGGGCGATTTACTGCGCCCGCGCAGCGATTCGACCGATGATGCGCGCCAGGACGGGTCGCATCATCAATCTCGCCAGCGTCGTCGCGGAGCTGGGCAATCCTGGACAAGCCGTGTACGGCGCGTCGAAAGCGGCATTAATCGGCTTGACGAAGACGCTGGCTCGGGAGTACGCCTCGCGCGGCGTCACTGTGAACGCGGTCGCGCCCGGCTACATAGACACCGACATGACCCGCAACCTGCCCGAAGAAGCCAAGCGGTACATGTTGGGCCAGATCCCGCTCGGCCGCGTCGGTTCGCCGTCCGACGTCGCGTCAGCGGTGCTCTTCTTGAGCAGCGACGAGGCGAGCTACATCACGGGGCAAGTTCTGCGCGTGAACGGCGGAATGTACGTATAGGAACGGTTCGCAAGCCAACACCCTTGGAGCGTTGGATGGATATCGCCGAGAAGGTCAAGGAAATCGTAGCCCAGCAGCTCGACGTGGACATCGCCGAGGTGAAGGAGGAAGCCCAGTTCATCGAGGATCTGGGGGCTGACTCCCTGGCCATCGTGGAGCTGGTCCTGGCGTTCGAAGAGCAGTTCGAGATCGACATTCCCGACGAGGACACCGAGAAGATCGCGACCGTCGGAGATGCTATCAAGTACATTCAGGAGCACGTGAAGTAGCCCTCGGGGTATGCCCGCCCTGCTTCACCCGGGGCGCCCGGAGGTCGCATCGGTCATGCGCAGGGTCGTGATAACGGGTGTCGGCGTGGTCAGCCCTTGCGGGCTCGACGTGGCGAGCACGTGGGCTTCGATCCGCGAAGGCAAGAGCGGGATCGCGCCGATCACGCGCTTCGATACCACCGACTTCGCGACCAAGTTCGCAGGGGAGTGCCACGGCTTCGACCCTGAGAAGTACTTCGAGCGCAAGCGCGTTCGCGAGGGCGACACCTTCATCCACTTGGCGGTGGCCGCGAGCGTCCAGGCGGTGGAAGACTCGGGCTTCCAACCCGACGACGAGCTCAAAGAGCGGACCGGCACCTTCATCGGCGTCGGCATGTGCGGCCTCGGCCTGATCGAGGAGCAGCACGACGTGTTGCGCGAGAAGGGCCCGCGCCGGATGACGCCGTACTTCATCCCCGGTGCGATCGCGAACCTCGCGCCCGGCCAAGTGTCGATCCGCTACGGGCTCAAAGGCCCGAGCTACACCACCACCAGCGCTTGCGCGTCTGGCGCGCACGCGATCGGTGAAGCGATGCGCTGGATTCAGCGCGGCGACATCGATGCGGCCGTCGCGGGCGGAGCCGAGTCTGCGCTCACCCCGCTCGGCCTGGGCGGCTTCAACGCGATGCGCGCGCTTTCCAAGCGCAACGACGAGCCGCAGAAGGCGAGCCGACCCTTCGATCGCGACCGCGACGGCTTCGTCATGGCGGAGGGCGCTGGCATCTTGATGCTCGAAGAGCGCGAGATGGCGAAGCAGCGCGGGGCCAAGATCTACGCCGAGCTGATCGGCTACGGCGCGACCGCGGACGCCTATCACCTCAGCCAGCCCGCGCCCGAGGCCGAAGGCGCGCAGCGCGCGATGAAGCAGGCGCTGCGCGATGCCAAGGTCGGGCTCGATGGCATCGACTACATCAACGCGCACGGCACCTCGACGCCTGCCGGCGACATCAACGAGCTGATCGCGATTCACCGCGTCTTCGGCGAGCGCGCGCTTGGCGGGGTGATGATCTCGAGCACGAAGTCGATGACGGGCCACCTGCTCGGGGCTGCGGGAGGGCTCGAGACCGTGCTGTGCGCGCTCGCGCTGCGCGACGAGGTCGTGCCTCCGACCATCAACCTCGACAATCCCGACGAGGGTGCTGTGGGCTTCGACCTGGTGCCGCATGTCGCGCGGCGCAAGGCGATGCGAGCGGTGCTCTCGAACTCGTTCGGCTTCGGCGGCACGAACGTCTCGCTGGTCCTGAGGCGCCATGAGTGAGCGCGCTGAGCGGTGTCCGGGGACAACATGAGCGCGGCGGCGCCGAGCCCGGGCCTGATCGCGCTGGCCTCGGATCACGCGGGCTTTGCGCTCAAGGAGCAGCTCAAGCCGGTCTTCGAGCAGCTCGGGCGGCGCTTCGAGGACCTCGGCACGCGCGACGAGACTTCGTGCGACTATCCCGACTTCGCCCATCGGGCGGCGCGCGGCTTGACCGAGGGGCGCTTCGCCCTCGCGGTGCTCGTGTGCGGCACCGGCATCGGCATGAGCATCGCCGCCAACCGACATCCGGGCGTGCGGGCCGCGGTGTGCACGGAGAGCTTCGCTGCGCGCATGGCGCGTGCGCACAACGACGCCAACGTGCTGTGCCTCGGCGCGCGCATCGTCGGGCTCGGCGTGGCGCAAGAGACGCTGCGCGCGTTTCTCGAAGCGCGCTTCGAAGGCGGTCGCCACGGCGGCCGCGTGCGAAAGCTCGAGCCGGGGTCGTCCACGTGAAGCTGCCGCAGCTGCCTAGCTTCGGGCAGCAACGAGAGCGCTTCGCACTGCGCTTCACCTGCGAGCACTGCGCTCTGTTCGATCCCGAGCGCGAAATCTGCTCGCATGGCTTTCCGACCGAGGAGCATCGACTCTCGTACTATGCGAGTCGCGACGCGATGCTCGTGTTCTGCAAGGACTTCGAGCTGGGCTAGTCATCGGGAGGGTCACGCGACCCTCCCGCTCACCACCAGCGCGGGCGGGCGCGAGGCTGTGTGCTCTGTCGCGGGAACGGTTCCGGGTCCGCTTGCCAGCGCTGACTGAAGATGTCCCCGAGCATGGGCTCGGCGAGCTTTGCGTGCGGCGAGAAGCCCCAGCGGGCCTCTTGCGAGACGTCGTCGAGATTCGCGTAGTAGCGCCAGACGAAGAAGCCGCGCAACCACGGGCGGTCCGCCGCCGCGCTCGCCATCGCTTGCAGCGCGCGCGCCTGCTCGCGCTCGTCGACCTCTACGTGGCTCATGTCGTCCGGCCACAGCCAAGGCTCGACCGCGGCGTCCGTCCGTGTCGTGTAGCCGATCTCGACCAGCACCGCCGGCTGGTGCAGCGTGTCCGCGAGCACGTGAAGCGCGTCGAGCGCGCGCGCCGCGGCCTCGGCGTAGCTCGCATCGCTCGCCCCGTGCGCGCTCGCGAGCGGGTAGAAGGCGTTGACGCCGATGAAGTCGAGCTGGTCCCAGAACCCGACGCCTTCGACCTCGTCCCAGTTCGACGAGTAGGTCAGCTCACCGTGGAACACCCCGCGCAGCTCCGCGATCAACCCGGTCCAGTACGCACCGAAGCGTCCCGACCAGGACTTGCACTCCACTCCGACCGAGAGCGCATCGGCGCCGAATGCCTCCGCGTCGCGCGCCCACGCCAAGATGAAGCGGCGATAGGAAGCCTGGTAGGCCGCCCAGCCCTCCGGGCTGCCCGGGTCGATCTCGCCGCGCCAGCCGCCGGTCTCCACCCACAGGTGCGGGATCAGCAACACGCGCAAACCGCGCGCCTTCGCCTGCGCGATCATGCGGGCCACGGCGCGGCGGTTCTGCTCGTACGGCTGCTCGAAGTCCAGAGCGATCTCGGTGCTGTGCAAGCTCCACAGCCGCCCGAACGGCGTGATCGAAACCGCGTTGGCGCCGAGCCCCGCCAAGTGATCGAGCAGCGCTGCGCTGGAGCGCGTGCCGTAGCCCCGGTCCGGCTGCTGCGACGACTCGATCGGTCCCACGGTGATGCCTCGAATTGCAGGCTCGTCGGCGTCCCGCGTGGGCCACGCGTGCGCGTCCCCGACGCAGGTCAAGCTCAGCGCCAATGCCAACATCCACGAGCAGAGGGGTGAATCGTCGCTTCGCGACGAGAGGGGAGCGAAGCTCCCACTTCGCGTGGGGAGGGGCGGCGCGTGCCGCCCCGAGTCAATGACGCCGCCCCGCAACATCTTGGTTACCGTCGCATTCTTACACCGGGCGGGTGGCGCGTTGCAGCGACCATTGTCAGGCCGTAGGATGGCCAGCACCATGGCAGGCGCACCGGCCAGGGTCGAGTCGGGCGTGTGGCTCGCCGGCACGCGCGAGCTGCTGCTGCCCGGCACCGTCATGGTGTGCTTCACGCTCAGGCTGCTGGCGAACGCGCCGTGGTGGGTCGTGACGGCGGTGGCCGCGCCGATGGTGATGCTGTACGTGCTCGCGCCGACCTGGGCGGCTCGCTCGGTTGCCGCCTTTGACCGCGACCTCGTGAGATTATTGTCCACCGGAGGGCGCACATCGCTGCCGTCGCGCTATGCCCGCGCGCTCGGCATGCGCCTGTTCTCGCCGCCGGCGGTCCGCGCCGAGCGACATGCGCTGGTCGCCGCGGAGAACGGTCGACCCGAGGCGGCCCGCGCCGGCTATCGATTGGTCTTGCGCGAGCAGGGCAAGCACGCACCGCTGCGCGTGTTGCTCGGGTATGCCCACGCCTGCTACGCGCTCGGGGACGACGCCGAGGCGATCCGCGCGTACCGCGAGCTCCTCGAGCACGCCGGTGCGCTTCCTGGTGTGCGTCGGAACCTCGTCCACGCGCTGGTCCGCCACGGGGACTCGCTGCGCGAGGCGCTCGAGCTGATCGAGCGCGATGCGACGCAGGACGTCGCCAAGGAGCGGTCTGCGGAGCGGGACCTGCTGCGCGCCGTGGCCCACGCGAAGCTCGGAGAACGCGAACGCGCGCGCGAGCTGCTCGAGCAGAGCGCCCCGGCCGAAGGCGAGCTCGCCACGACCCTGCGGCAGGAGCTCGAGCGCGCCCTCGAAGGCAGCGCCGCAGCCCGTCCGACCTAACCCCCGGCCTTGCGGAGCTCTTGGAGGACCAGCTTGGCGACGGCTTTGAGCGTGTCGAACACGCCGACGCCTTGCGGTGCGATCGCCTCGAACTCGGGAGCGTTCTTGGGGTTCATCTCGGCGCGCAGCTCTTCGATCGGGACTATGCCGGGCATGTCGCGCTTGTTGTACTGGATGACGAACGGGATGTTGTCGAGCGAGTAGCCCTGCTCGGCCAGGTTGTTGCGCAGGTTCTCCATCGACTCGAGATTGGCTTCCATGCGCGCGAGCTGCGAGTCCGCGACGAACACCACGCCGTCCACGCCCTTCAAGATCAGCTTGCGGCTGGCGTCGTAGAAGACCTGGCCCGGCACCGTGTACAGATGGAAGCGCGTCTTGAAGCCGCGGATCTCACCGAGCGCCAGCGGCAAGAAATCGAAGAACAGCGTGCGCTCGGTCTCGGTTGCGAGCGAGATCATCTTGCCGCGCGCACCGGGATTGGTCTTGCCGTAGATGTACTGGAGGTTCGCGGTCTTTCCGCACAGACCGGGGCCGTAGTACACGATCTTGCAGTTGATTTCCCGGGACAGGTAGTTGATGAAAGACATGCGGCCGCTTACCCGTCAGTCGTTGAAGAGGTTGTCGATGTCGTCATCGGTGATCTCGGCGAACATCGCGTTGCCGGGCCCTGTCGACTTCGCGGCCAACGCCTGAAAGATCGTTACGAGCTGTTCGCTCGCCTTCTTGACCCGGAGCCGCACCAGCCCGAGGCTCGTTTTCTTGTCGAAGATCACGACCAGAATGACGCGGTTGTCGACGAGCTGGATGTGGATGTTCGCGTTCTCTCCTTCGTGGAACTGAGTCGTGAACTCGTTCTCGCGCAGCAACTTCGCCATGCCGCCCGTCGCGGCGATGTTGCCGGCGGTGAGCGATGCCAGCGAAGTCGTGTCGATGTGCGACGCGTCGCCGCCAGCAGCGATCAGCTGACCGTTCTTGTCGATGATGAACGCGACGCTCGCGTTCGCGGCGTGCACCAAGGTCTCGATGATCCCTTGGATCTGCCGGAACTCCTCTTCGTACATCACCATTTGCGGGTCAGGCATCGAGTGTCCTCCGCGCGTCGCGCCGCAGCCTGCTGAGAAGAATTGACGTTCGTATCAGAGCGAGTCGTTCTGCGGCAAGCCTCGGGACGCGGGGTTCAGCTAAATTATCGCTATCATATCCGCTTGTTACAACGGCAAAAAGCTTGCTTTCGACGCCTTTCGCGTGCCGGGTGAAGATCGCGCACAAGTGGCGGGCCAGGCGCAGGCCGTGTGCGATTGGTGGTTGCGGCGGCTTCGCCGCCGGAATCGGGCCTGTTCTGCGCTGGAGCGGCGTCCAACCGCTCGGGTGCGCTGTATGGGATGGTGGCACCGTCTCGGGATGTGGCCGCGCGCAGCGCGTCGAGGCGATCGCGACCGGCCGCGCAGAGGATCCCCGACCGGTCGCCGCTCCCGGTGTTTTCGAGCGTTGCTTCGCCGCGCGGCTCTCGACTATGGTAGGCACCCATTCGGAGGAGACAGGATGCGGAACGCATTGGCACTCGTCATCGTAGCGGTCGCGCTCGGCTCGGGCTGCGGCGGCAGCGGCACGACCAGCCTCAAGGCTGGTCCCATGCCGGACAAGGGCAGCTACAGCGGCGTCTACTTTTCACCCCAATACGGTGAGATGCACATGGTGCAGAACGGCACCGCCGTGGTCGGCAAATACAAGAAGGATGAGCGCTCGGGCACCATCCAGGGCGAGGCCGAAGGCGACCTGATGCGCTTCGAGTGGACCGAGTACAAGGCCATGGTCTCGAATCGGCCGCAGCAGACCCGCGGGCGCGGCTATTTCCGTTACATGGTCGACGCCACGAACGGCGACCATTTGGTCAAGGGTCGCTGGGGCCTGAACGACAGCGACACCGACGGCGGCGAGTGGAACGCGTACAAGTCACGGACGCGCGAGCCCGACCTCGAGCACTTCGCGACCGATATCCCGACCAGCGGCGGTGAGAAGGGTGGGGGCTCCGGCGGCACCGAAAGCGGTTCCGACCAGGGCAGCAGCGGAAGCAGCAGCAGCGGTAAAGGTGGCGACGAGGGCGACGAGTTCTGAGACGGCTCAGTCCGCGCGCGGGCTCTTGGCTCGCTCGGCGTCTCGGCCCGCGACCAGCAAGTAGTAGTAAACGCCGGCTCCGACCAGCCCAGCGAATGCGAGCTTGGCAGCGTAGGGTAGGGTCGGCTCGTGCATCTGGCTGATCGTTCCCTCGATTGCGCCGGCCAGCACCAACAGGGGCATTCCGCCCAGCACCAAGGCTGCGGCTCGCGTCGCTTCCGCGACCAGCGCTTCTCGGCGGGAGCGCCTGCCGGGCAGCCAGATGCCGCGCGCGACGATCAAGCCCGCCCCGCCCGCGATGCAGACGACGGTGAGCTCCGGAATCCCGTGCGGCAGGATCCAGGCCCAGAAGAACGTGCCGAGCCCGCTGCCGTGGTACTGCATGGCAAGCGCGCCGAGCGGTACGCCGTTGTAGAACAGCATCGCGATCGTGCCGATTCCGCAGGTGATACCGAGGGCGAACACCGCGAAGCTCACCTGGATGTTGTGGGTGAAGAGCCAGCCCGAGAACGCCACGGCCTGATCGGCGCTGGCCGAACGCTTGCCGCTCTCCTCGCGACCGACCCGCTCACCGGGTGTGAGCTGCTGGTGCGAGTCCGGAATCAAGGCGCCGAGCGAGTGCGGGTCGGTTGCCACGAACACCGCACCCACGCACGCGCCGGAGAACAAGATCGACGCGGATAGCGCGATGGCCCGCCACTCGGCGCGCACCAGGCGGGGAAAGCCTGAAGAGAGAAACGCCAGAAGGCGTCGGTCGGCGCGTGCAGGTGCGCCATGGATCACGGTGTAGGCGCGGGCCACGACGTCGTTCAGGTAGTCCACTACGCTCGCGTTCACGCGCTCGGTTCGAGCCCTCATGAGGTCGCTCGAGACCGCGCGGTAGAGCTTGCCGAGCTCACGGGCGGTCGAGAGCTCGAGCGACGCGAGCCCACCGTCCTCGATGCGTCGAAGCAGTTGCTCGAGCCGTGACCACGAGGGCGTGCGCTCCTCGATGAAGTGGTTGATGTCGAACCCCTGCACCGCTCGAAAGCATACCACTCGGCCCCGGTCCCTGCGGTTCTGCAGTGCGCTTGGTACACTGTCGCCGTGCACGATCTGCACGCCATCGTCACGCCCGAGAACGTTCGTTTCGAGCTCGAGCTCGCGGGCCTCGGTTCGCGGGCCCTGGCCTGGGCGATCGACGTCGTGGTCATGACCGGGTTGCTCGTGATCGTGATGCTGATCTCGGCCGTGCTCGGGGTCGTCGTGGGCCAGCTCGCCATGGCGCTCTACGTCGTGATCGCGTTCTTGGTCCAGTGGGGATACGGCGTGCTGCTCGAGTGGCGCTTCGCGGGCCAGACGCTGGGAAAGCGCGCGGTCGGCATCCGTGTGCTGCAGCTCTCCGGCATGCGCATCAGCTTGCTCCAGGCGGTGGTCCGCAACCTGGTGCGAACCGTGGATCTGTTGCCCGCGCTGTATCTGACAGGAGGGGCGAGCGCGCTGCTCGATCCACTCGGTCGGCGTCTCGGTGATCTGGCCGCGGGAACGGTGGTGGTGCGCTTGCGGCGCTCGCCGCGACCTTCGGCCGTCGTGGCACAGGTCGAGCGCTACAACTCGTTCATTCACGACCCGGCCGTGGTGCAGCAGAGCACGCGCATCACGGCGCCGGAGCGCGATGCGATGCTGGGGCTCGCGCTGCGCCGCGAGGGCCTGCCTCTGGCAGTGCGCCATGCGCTGTTCGCAAAGCTGGCCAGGCATTTGCAGGCGCGCCTCGGCCTCAAGCGCCCGGACTACTTCTCGGACGAGCGCTTCGTGCTCAATCTCGCCGCCGTCGTGCTCGGCCTCTCGGTCCGCGACCGCGACGGCCGCCCCGCCCGGGCCCGGCGCTAATTCAATTTACATCTGCGAACAGGATCGAGCAGTTCTTCCACTCGGACTCGCGCATGCGCGTGCAGAGCTCGGCCAGGTCGTCGTCACAATCCACGACGAGGCCTGCCGTCGCGCGGCCCGTGCTCTGATCGAAGCAGCAGTCGTCGATGGCGACCCAGCGACCGCGTAGCTCGTCGTCCCGGCAGATTTCCTCCCACGTCATGCGTGGCAGTTGGGGCTTCTGTAGGTCCGCTTCAGTACGTCGAATGTGTGGCATAGGCATGGGGCAAAATGCATGTGGGCCGGCTTGCTCGGGCCCACGCCTTCGGTCCAACGCCGGGTTTTGCGAAACCGGCTGGTCGGGTTGTGGTTCGAGGGAGGTCGGTTGCTGGGACTCGTCTCACCTGCCTGCGGTGTCCTCGCCTACCTCATTTTGGGGCGGGTGGGATCCGCTTGCTCAGGTCGCACGCAAGACCGAGTGTCGCGCAGTCCTGCCCCGAGTCAAGTCTTAGCGCCCTACATTGTAGGCAACCTTGGCCGGCCTCGCTGAGCCGTTGGCTCCACCTTATACAAGTATTTGATGTTACATAGAATTTACATTGGGATCCGATACGGCGAGCTGGCTGGCTCCGCACCGGATTTCGCTGCGGTTGCGCGTCGTTCGGGGCGTTTCGTCGCCATGCAAGAGTTCCAGGGTTTCTTGCCTTTGTCGCGCCCCGGCCCCATAGCTGAGAGCAGGCGGTGGCCTCGTCGTCCGGGACGTCCGACGACGGTCGCGAAAGCGAGACTGCCACTGCCGGTGCACATGCTCGGCAGGTCGCGATTCCCTCGGCTCCAAGATCTCGGCCGGCCCCGAATTCGGGCCTGGGGTGGAGTGAAGCTGTTGCTCTGCCTGCCCTGGGCGCTCGCTGCGGGTGCGTGTGGGAAGGCCGAGTCAGGGCCGCTCACCAGTGCTCCGCCACAGTCGGCGGACGCTGGCCCTGCGCCGCTGCGCGCGCTCTACGCGCTCGGCGCCGCTCCGATGCGCTTCGGTGACGTGCCGTGGCCCGACGACTCGTATTTGGATGCGAACGGTCACATTCGTGTGCGCGAGCTGCCGACTCTGGCCGACAGCGACTACGCCGCTGCGCTCACTGCGGCCCTCGCGCAGCTCGATGGCTTCGGCCTGAGGCCCACCGTGTATTTTCGCTTCGAGGGGGCGCTCCAGCCGAAGAGCCTGCCCCCGACCCCAGCGGCGTCGCTGCAATCGGACGCAAGCGCGTTCCTGGTCGACGTCGACACTGCGTCGCCAAACGCCTTCGAGCGCTTGCCTGTCGACGTGCGCTACGACGAGGCCACATCCGAGCTGCGCATGCGCCCTGCGCTGCCGCATGCGCTCTATCCGGGACGCCGCTACGCAGCGGTGGTCACGACCGGCCTGAGCGCGGTAGATGGGCGCGCTGTGGGCCCAGCCGTGCGTTTCGAGCGCATCCGCGATCAAGACACGGCGCTGTCCGACCCTCGCGAGCGCGCGGCTCGGGCCGAGTACGCGCCGGTGCTCGAGACCCTCGCGAGTCACGGCCTTGCTCGCGACAAGGTCGTCGCGCTGGCGGTGTTCCACGTCCAGACCGTGACCGAGGACTTGAGCGATGCACACGATCTCATCGCCAACGCCGACGCACCGACGCTGCTGCTGAGCGAGGCGCGCAGAGGTGCGCAGCTCGACGCCCTTCTCGGCACGCCCGCGGCCGGAGAAGTCGGGCTGGACCACGGTGGGCCCCACGACCATCTCGGCTTCATGGTTCAGGGCAGCTACAGCTCGCCGAACCTCTCGTCGATGCGGGCGGGCGTGCACGGCGCGTTCGAGCGGACCGCGGCCGGCGACCTTCGGACCAAGGGCCAGGACACCGTGTATTTCAGCCTGTTCGTGCCGCTCGGCGCGGTCGCAGGCGCCACCTTGCCGGTCGCGATCGTGCAACACGGATGGGGTGGAGATCGCAGCGACGCGCTGCCGCTGGCCAATGCCTTGGCTGCCTCCGGCTACGCGACGATCGCCATCGACGCGCCATTTCACGGCTCGCGATCGCCCGCAGGTGACACTCAGAACCGCTTTCGCTCGCGACTCGGCGCCGATGGCTTCGGCGATGCGCCCGGTGACTTCGTGGGTCAGAACGACGATGCGGGCGACTTGGTTCCGTTTCATCCGTTCTACTACCGCGATGCCGTGCGACAGGGCGTCGTCGATCTGATGACTTTGCTGCGGGTGCTGCGGCAAGGCGACTGGTCCGGGCTCGGCAACGTCGCGCCCACGCTGTCGGACGTGACGCTCAACGCGACGGCAGCTCCGTTCATCGGCATCGATCTCGGCGCGGAGATGGGCCTGATGCTCGCAACCGTCGACTCGACGCTCGGCGGGCTCGTGCTCGCGTTCGCGGGCGGGCTCGGTCCGGACGGATGGCTCGACTCGCCTGCGCAGGCACAGCTCACGTCCTCTTGGATCGCTCGGCTCGGGCACGACGTTGCGGAGCTCGACGATCCGGCTGCGCTGCTGCTCGCGCCTGATGTCGACGTGTGGCGGACGCTCGCCGATCGCGCGAGCGTGCTCGGATATGCGCCGTCACTCGCGCGGGTTCCGGCCAACTTGTTGCTGCTGATGGCGCGCGACGACGAGGTCGTGCACAACCGTGGCACCGAAGTGCTCGCGAGCGCGCTCGGTGCGGTGCTGGTCGGGGGTGCGCCGGCATACGTGACCGACCTCAAGACCGACACCATTCACACTGGAGCGAGCTTCAGCGCGAACTTCGCGGCCGATGGCGGCGCAGTCACGCGCGTTGCATACGTTCTCGACCCGGCGGCGCACACGGCCTTGACATACGCGCGCGGCGAGCAGGACTACGCGCACCCGGTGACGGCGCCGTTCGAGGCGCTGCCCAGCCCGCTCGCGGTCGACAATCCGATCGGGCCCACCATGACGCAGATCGGGTTCTTCTTGCAGTCGCTCCGCGCGTGCGCGGGCAGTGCACCGCCTGCGATGGCACCCGCGAACAAGGCCGCGATGTGCCCGGCCTCGGTCGAAGCCCTGCCCTCGATGTGACCGAACCGCGCGGTGAGACGAACGCCGCAAGCTCGCGCGTGAGCGAAGCGAACCCCGGGGATGGGTGGGCCCCGGCGAGCTTTGCTCGACGGGCGGGAAGGGCGCGTGCCCTTCCCGATATCTAGAGCGGGAGGTTGCCGTGTTTTTTCGGCGGGTTCGCGTCGTGCTTGTTCTTCAGCATTTCGAGCGCGGTGATGATGCGCTGTCGTGTAACGCGCGGGTGGATCACCGCGTCGATGAAGCCGAGCTCGGCGGCCTTGAACGGGTTCGCGAACTTCGCGCGGTACTCCTCGACGAACGCGTGGCGCGCAGCGTCCTTGTCCTTGGCCGCGTCGATCTCCTTGCGGTACACGATGTTGACCGCTCCGTCGGGTCCCATCACCGCGATCTCGGCTGTGGGATACGCGTAGTTGATGTCGCCGCGGATGTGCTTGCTGCTCATCACGTCGTACGCGCCGCCGTAGGCTTTGCGCGTGATGATGGTGATCTTCGGCACCGTCGCCTCTGCGAACGCGTAGAGCAGCTTCGCGCCGTGAGTGATGATGCCGCCGAACTCCTGATCGGTTCCGGGCATGAACCCAGGCACGTCCACGAACGTCACGATCGGGATGTTGAACGCGTCGCAGAAACGTACGAAGCGAGCCGCTTTGATCGACGCCTTGATGTCGAGGCTTCCCGCCAGCACGCTCGGTTGGTTCGCCACGATGCCGACGCTGCGGCCTAGGTAGCGGCCAAAGCCGATGAGGATGTTCTTCGCATACGACTGCTGCACCTCGAGGAAGTAGCCGTCGTCGACGGTGCGGTAGATGACCTCGCGCATGTCGTACGGCTTGTTCGGCTCGACGGGCACGAGCGAGTCGAGCGCGGGTGCTTGGCGGTCCAGCGGATCCGTGGTCTCGACCAGCGGCGTGTCTTCCTGGTTGTTGGAAGGCATGAACGAGAGCAGCTCGCGGATCGCCTGAATGCAGGCCGCGTCGCCTGGGCACGAAAAATGTGCGACGCCGCTCCGTGTGTTGTGCATGAACGCGCCGCCGAGGTCTTCTTTGGTCACCTCTTGGTGGGTCACGGTCTTGATCACGTCAGGACCCGTGAGGAACATGTACGAGGAGCCTTCGACCATCAGGATGAAGTCCGTGATCGCCGGGCTGTAGACCGCGCCACCCGCGCAGGGGCCCATGATCGCGCTGATCTGCGGCACGACGCCCGACGCGAGCGTGTTGCGCAGGAAGATGTCGGCGTAGCCCGCCAACGACTCGACGCCCTCCTGGATGCGGGCGCCGCCCGAGTCGTTGAGCCCGACGACCGGCGCCCCGGCCTTCATCGCGAGGTCCATGACCTTGCAGATCTTGCTCGCATACGCGCCGCTCAGCGAGCCACCGAAGACCGTGAAGTCCTGTGCGAACACGAAGACCTGGCGCCCGGCCACCGTGCCGAAGCCCGTGACCACACCGTCGCCCGGGATCTTCTGCTCCTCCATGCCGAAGTCGGTGCAGCGGTGGGTCACCAGCCGATCGAGCTCGACGAACGAGTCGGGGTCGAGCAGGAGCGCGACGCGCTCGCGCGCGGTGAGCTTACCGGCCTCGTGTTGCTTCTTGACGCGCTCTTCGCCGCCGGCAGCGAAGGCGCGCTGGTCGAGCTCGTCGAGCCGCTGCAACGGATCTGCGGTTCGCGTTTCGTGCGCCATGCGGCGAGGAATAGCCGACAACCGCCCTGAGGGAAAGGGGAGCTTCTCGGCGCTGCCGTCGGCCCTTTCGGGTTGCGTTTTGTGGCGAGCTTGTGCATGTAGTGATGCCGATTTTGCGCTCGGCGAGCTCGCCGGGTTGTCCGACAGGAGCAGTGCCCTTGGCCAAGCACAAGTTCGCGATCAACGACACGAAATACGAAGTCGACGTCGGTGCGCGCAAGGCTGGCCGTGTGCAGGTCACGGTCAACGGCAAGGCCTACGAAGTGGAGCTCGAGGGTGGCGCCGCCCAGGTCGTGAGCGCGAAGCGCCCCGCATCAGCCGCGCCACCGCCCATGTCCGCGCCTCAGCCGAGTGGCGGCTCGAGCGCGGGCGATGGAGCCGTCTGCTCGCCCATGGCAGGGCTCGTGCTGAGCATCAGCGTCAAGGTCGGCGATCAGGTGGCCGCAGGCGATGAGTTGCTGATGCTCGAGGCGATGAAGATGGAGAACGCCATCACCGCCCATCGAGCAGGCACGATCAAGCGCATCGCGGTCGAGCCACAGCAAGTCGTCAACCAGGGCGACGTGCTAATCGAGATCGGCTGAGCTCGGCGGGTCCGCTCAGTGCCCGCGCAGGACGCGCCCGCGGCCCGCGAGCGCCCACTGCGATGGTCCGCGCTGCGCCGGGATGCGGGAAGCTTCGGGTTGACGCTCGAGCTCGAGCGCCAGCGCGATCACCGCGACCGTCGCATCGTCCACCGCGGGCGCCACGCCAGCCCCAGCGCTGCGGAGCGTGCTCCCCTTGCTGGTGGTTTCGGGCTGAGGCTCGCGGCCGCTTTTGGCTTGAACGTGCATCTTGGACGAGGGAGACGCATTTCTATCGCGCGGATGCCTGGTGCGCAAGCTGATCAGGTCGCGAGCGTGGCCACCAGCGCTTCGTAGGCTTTGACGTCGAGGAGCGCTGCCAGCTGCGAACGATCGGATGGCTTGATCAGGAGCATCCAGCCTTGGTCGTAGGGGGAGTCGTTGACGAGCTCGGGTCTGTCAGTCAGCGCGTCGTTGACCGCCACCACCTCGCCGCCGAGCGGCGCGAACAGCTCGCTCACGGCCTTGACCGACTCGATGTCGCCGAAGTGCGCCGCGCTCTGCACTCGGGTGCCGGGCTTCGGCAAGTCCACGAGCGTCACGTCGCCGAGCTGATCGACGGCATAGGTCGTGATCCCTACGCGGACGAGCTCGCCTTCGAGCCGCGCCCACTCGTGATCCTTGGTGTACTTCAGGTCGCTTGGAAAGCCCGCCATGTTCATCGTGCTCGCTTGTAGAAGGGAGTCGTCACCACCACGGCTTCGATCATCTTGTCGCGAATTTCGACCTGCAGGGGCGTGCCGGCCTTCGACAATGCGGTCGGCACGTAACCGAGGCCGATGTTCTTGCCCAGGCTCAAGCTCGGCGCCCCGCTCGTGACGAGCCCCACGCGTTGGCCGGCGGAATCCGCCAGCGGATAGCCGTGGCGTGCGATGCCGCGACCCACCATCTCGAAGCCAACGAGCTTGCGGGCGACGCCCTGCTGCTTGACGCGCTCGAGCGCGGTCTTGCCGATGAAGTCGGCCTTGCCGAGCTTGACGGTCCAACCGAGCCCTGCCTCGAGTGGGTTCGTGGTGTCGTCGATGTCGTTGCCGTAGAGCATGAGGCGTGCTTCGAGCCGCAGCGTGTCGCGTGCCCCGAGCCCGATCGGTGCGATACCGAGGGATTGACCTTGGGCCATCAGCGCATCCCACAGACGCGTCGCGTCGTCCGGCGCACAGAACAGCTCGAAGCCGTCTTCGCCGGTGTAACCGGTGCGTGCGGCGAGCACGGGGACTTGGGCCAATCTCCCTTTCGCGACGCCGAAGCGCGGCAGCGACGAGAGGTCGGGCTCCGCCCCTGCCCGCTGCACGATCTCCGCAGCGCGTGGGCCTTGCAGCGCCAGCAGCGAGTATTGGTCGGAGCGGTCCGCGAAATCGCAGCGATCCGCGGTCTCGCGCTCGAAGTGGGCGCGCATCTTGTCGCGGTTGCTCGCGTTGCAGACCACGAGAAAGGTCTGTTGATCGAGCCGGTACACGATCAGGTCGTCGAGGATGGTGCCGCCCGCGTTGCAGGCGACTGTGTAGAATGCAGCGCCAGGAGATAGCTCGCGGACATCCCTGGTCACGATGCGGTCGAGCGCCCCCGCCGCGCCTTCGCCGGTCAACCAGAGCTCGCCCATGTGCGAGACGTCGAACAGGCCCGCGGCGTTGCGCACCGCGTGATGCTCCGCGGTGACGCCCACGTACTGCACGGGCATTTCCCAGCCGGCGAAGGGTACGAAGCGCGCGTGAAGAGCCCTGTGGCGTTCGTACAGCGGCGAGCGGTGCAGCGGCTCGGACACGAAAGCGCACCATAACGCGCCGTCTTCCGCGGATTCAAGCGCGATTCGGGCAACCGTCGGCGGGCTCGACCGATAGTCCGGCATGGAAACGCTGAAGCTGTATCGCGGCGAGCAACTCCTGGCCCAGGTCGCGCTCGGCGAGCGGCCGGTCGAGCTGGGGCGGGGCCAGAGCTGCGATCTGGTCGTCGATGACCCGGAGCTGGCCGAGCGCCATTTTCTCGCGCTGCGCAGGCTGGGCACGGTGATCGCGTACGACGTCTCTGCGGGCCGAGGCGGCAAGCCGCGGCCCTTGCCGCTCGGCAAGCGAGTGGCCGTGGGTCGCGATCACAGCCTGCTGCGCGAGCACGAAGCCGAGCACCACGCGCACACCGGCTTGCAGCGAGGCACCGAGTCGCTGCCCTCCGAGCGGTCTCCGCGGCGAGACCTCTCGTTGCTCGTCGGTCGAGGCACGGATGCGCGACGAATGCGTATCGGCGAACGGCCGCTGCACCTCGGCCGGGGAGCGGACAACGATCTCGTGCTCGCCGACCGCGCCGCGAGCCTGCGGCACTGCCGACTCGAGCCGAGCGGTGCCGAGCTGCTGCTGCGCGACCTTGGCAGTTGCAACGGGACCTTCGTGAACGAAGTGCGAGTGGAGCGCGCGCTGGTGGGCGCAGGCGCGGCAATTCGCGTCGGTCGCACCGAGCTGCGCCTGATCGAGCAAGACGCGCGGGGCAGGGTGGCCGGCACTGACCTCGTGGCGCGGGCTCCGGCGATGCTCTCGGTTCTCGCCGACGCACAGCGCGCAGCAGACTTGCCGTGGCCTGTGCTGGTGCTGGGGGAGAGCGGCACCGGGAAGGAAGGCATCGCACAACTGGTGCACGCACGAGGTCCGCGGCAGAGTCGTCCGCTGGTCACGCTCAACGCAGGCGGCGTGCCGGCCGAGCTGATCGAGAGCGAGCTCTTCGGCCACGAGCGCGGAGCGTTCACGGGCGCGAACAACGCACGGCGTGGAGTGTTCGAGCAAGCCGAGGGCGGCACGCTGTTCCTCGACGAGATCGGCGAGCTGCCGTTGCCCCTGCAAGCCCGGCTCTTGCGCGTGCTAGAGACCGGCGAAGTCCGGCGCGTCGGCGGTGAGAGTGCGCGCAAGCTCGAGGTGCGCGTGGTGTGTGCCACGCACCGCGACCTCCGAGAGATGGTCGCGGACGGCAGGTTCCGCCAAGACCTCTACTTCCGCATCGCACGCATCGTGTTGACCGTGCCGCCGCTGCGCCACCGCCCCGAGGATCTGCTGGCGTTGTCGCGCCACTTTCTCGGTGAGCTCGAGCCGTGGGTCGGGCGGCGTGCGCTCACGCCCGAGGCCGAAGCATTGCTTCGCGTATATCCGTGGCCGGGCAATGTGCGCGAGCTGCGCAACGTGCTTTGTGCAGCCGCCGTCGCGAGCCCAACATCCAGTGTCGAGGCGCAGGCGATCGAGCAGGCCATCGCGAGGCTCGGTGGCGCAGGACTCTCCCGAGCGCAGGCTTCGACAGACGGGCTGCGCCAGGTGGTCGAGCAGTACGGCGGAAACCTCGCGGCCGCCGCCCGGGCCCTCGGCATCGCGCGCACGACGCTGCGGGACAGGCTGAGGAGCTGAGTTGCCCCGCGGGCCTGGCGAAGCGGCGGTCGACGCGGTGGCGCTTACGAGTCTTGTCACTGGCCCCGGTCTCGCCCTATCGTCGCGTGATGCCAGACCGCGAACCGCGTTTGTTGCTCGATGGATTGTGCTTCGCTGAAGGTCCGCGCTGGCACCGCGGCGAGCTGTACTTCTCGGACATGCACGGCCGCGAAGTGGTGGCAGTCGACCTCGAGGGCCACCGCAGGACGCTCGCGGAAGTTCCGCAGCGACCCTCCGGCCTCGGCTTCGGTCCCGACGGGCTGCTGCGCGTGGTCTCGATGCTCGACCGCAAGCTGCTCGTGCTCCGGCCGGAGGGAGCTGTCGAGGTTGCGGACCTATCCGCTCTCGCGCCTGGCCACTGCAACGACATGGTCATGGACGCGCGCGGTCGTGCTTACATCGGCAACTTCGGCTTCGACTTCGAAGGCAGGCAGCCGCCCAAAGCGACATGCCTCGTGCTCGTCGAGCCCGACGGGCGCGCGCGCGTGGTCGCCGAAGAGTTGCTGTTTCCCAACGGCTGCGCCATCACGCCGGACGGTAAGACCCTGATCGTGGCCGAGACCTTCGCTGGCAGGCTCACCGCTTTCGATATCGCGGCCGACGGGAGCCTGGCCAACCGCAGGCTGTGGGCGCAGGTTCGAGCGTTCCCAGACGGCATTTGCCTCGACGCGGAAGGCTGCGTCTGGCTCGCGAATCCGGTCTCGCCCGGGGGCGGCTTCCTGCGGGTGGCAGAGGGTGGCGAAGTCCGGGACCGGATCGATCTCTCGGATCACGGCGGCTTCGCCTGCATGCTCGGCGGCCCCGAGCGCAAGACGCTGTTTCTGCTCGAAGCAAAGAGCGTGGAGCCGCCAAAGGCCGTGCGCGGCAACGGACGCATCCGCGCGATCGAAGTGGATGTACCGGGCGCCGGCTTTCCGAGCGCGGTGATGTGAGCTGATCGCCCGCGTCCAGCACGACGGCGATGGCGTCGGGCAAGGTGAAGTCGTTGGTGCCGACACCGGAGCCGAGCAGTCTGGCAAACCGACTGCTCGTCGGATCCGTGACGGGACTGTCACGTAGAGTCAGCCACGCTCACTCTTGCCGCTCGGCGCACGCGCGCACTCGCTTCTCGAGCAATCGTCGCTCCATCGGGTTGCGGGCGAGCGCGACCGCAGCTTCGAAGTGAGCGCGCGCGATGGCGGCTCGCCCGCACTGCAGCTCGAGCTCGCCGAGCGCTGCTGAATAGAACGGATACGCGGCGAGACGTTTGCTATCCTCGATCGCGCGAATGGCGTCGAGCCCCCGCGCTGGGCCCTCGTGCTGCGCGATGGCGAGCGCGCGGCTGAGCGCCACGACCGGTGATGGGCGGATCTCCATCAGGCGGTCGTAGAGAGAGACGACCTGGCCCCACGCCGTGTCCTCGGCGCGCTCGGCGGCCGCGTGGACCGCGGCGATGGCGGCTTCGACGTGGTACTCGGTCAGCTCGGGCCCGCTCGCCGAGCGCGCCAGCAGGCTGCGACCTTCGTTCAAGAGTGCGCGATCCCAGCGCGATCGGTCCTGGTCGAACAGCAACTTCAAGTTTCCGGTTGCGTCGACCCGCGCAGGCAGGCGCGCGGCATGAAGGCACATCAGTGCCAGCAGCGCGTGCGTGGCCGGCGTCGCCGCCAGCGGATGCTCGAGCAGCAACGCGGTCAGGCGCATCGCCTCTCGGCACAGCTCCACGCGCACGGCCTCTCGAGGACAAGCGCCGTGGTACCCCTCGTTGAAGAGCAGGTAGAGCGCGCGCTGAACCGCCGAGAGCCTTGCCGCGAAGTCGGCGCCATCGCTGAGATCGAACAGGCGCTTGGAGCCCGCGAGCACCTTCTTCGCGCGTACGATGCGCTTCTCGATGGCCGCCTCGCCGCTCAGGAAGGCCCCGGCGATCTCGCCTACCGAGAAGCCGCACAGGATGTGCAACACCAGGGCGACTCGAGCCTCTTCGGCCAACCGCGGATGACAGCACGAGAACATCATGCGGAGCTGGTCGTCCTTCATCGCAGGCGCCAGGAACAGGTGCTCCACCGTCGGAGCCAGCGTCCATTCGCTCTCGAGCAGCCGGCCGAGCTCCGGGGCGAAGGTGCGCGCCGTCCTTTCGCGTCGCAACACGTCGAGCGCGCGATTCTTCGCGGTCGTCATCAGCCACGCGGAAGGATTGTCGGGCACGCCGCGGAACTTCCAGACCTCGAGCGCGCGGCAGAGCGCGTCCTGTACGACGTCCTCTGCCAGCGCGAGGTTGTGGACTCCGAACACGCGCGTGAGCGCGGCGACCATCCGTCCCGCTTCGCGCCTGAACAGCTGGTCGTCGAGCTCCTGCACGGTTCTACATTTGCATCTTCACGACGGGGCGCACCTCGACGAGGCCTCCGGACTCGAAGATCGGGCAGCCGAGCGAGAGCTCCACCGCGTGCAAGATGTCCTTGGCTTCGATGATGGTGTAGCCGCCGACGATGTCCTTCTCGGCGTAGGGGCCGTCGGTCACGGCCTTCTGCTTGCCCTTGACCAGCTTGCCGCCGCGCTCGAGCGGTTGACCCATGTCCTTGACGTGCCCCTTGGCGCTGAGCCCCTGGAGCCATGTCCCCCACTTCTGCATCTCTTGCTGCATCTCCGCCGGCGACCCGGTGCGTTCTCCCCCACGGTACAAGTATAGGAATTCGCTCATGATGATTTCTCCTCGTTGGAAGCTTCTGTGCGTTGCTTCGAGCTGACGACGCACGAGCCGGCGGCCAGCGGACATCTTTTTTCGTGAGGGCAGGGAGTTGGCGCTCAGCCGATCAGCGCGGGGGCGCCGGGCTCGCGGATTCGCGCAGGCGTCGCAGGCGGAAGGCCAGCAACTCGCGCGCCACGCGCAGCACGATGCCGGCACGGGCGCTCTTGGAGACGCCGCTACGACGCGGCCGGCAGCGGATGGTGAC
>JBIOJD010000007.1:0-25620 GCA_044450485.1 Polyangiales bacterium
GACGCAACCCAGGTCGAGGACGAGCGCGCCCTGCGCGAGTCCCTGCATCGCCTGGGCGTCGCGCTCGACCGCGACAGCCTCGCACAATCGGTGGCCGACGCGTTCCGCGATGGCGACACCGGAAAGGCGCGCGCCGCGCTCGAGCAGCTCGCGGCCAAGCTGGACGCGGAAGCGACCAGACCGGCTGCCCGCCGTTCTCTGGGCCGAGCTCTCGAGCGCGCGGCGCGCGAATCCGGACGTGACGATGAACAGCGTGTGGCGCGAGCCAAGAACGAGCTCGAGCGCTTGTTGCGCAAGCGTGCCGAGAACGGCGCCGACGGAGAGCGCGAGCAGCACCTGCTGCGGCAAAAACAACGCGAGCTCGACCGGCTCAGCCGTGAGCAGGAGCGCACGCAGAACGCGGAGCGCAAGCTCGACGGTCTGCGCCGCGAGCTCGGGGCAGCGGGCCATGCGCTCGGCCAGGACCGCGGCGAAGAAGCCAAAGAGCACACCGAGCGCGCCGCCGAACAGCTCGCGCAAGCGCAACGTGAACAAACTTCCGCCGACCAGCGGCGCAGGCTGGCTCAGCGCGTGCAGGAGCTGCGGGAGCTCGTGAGCAAGCAGCGAGCCGAGCAGGCTGCGGGAGCCCCGAGCGAGAGCCCAGGCGCGCAACGCCTCAGCGTCGATGCCTTCGCTCGCGCCGCGCGCGGCCAAGGAGAGCCGAACGACGCGAGCAAGACACCCGGAGAGACGCAGCACGGCGCGACGTTGCTCTCTCCTTCAGACGAACGGGAGCCCAATGGCAGCCTACTTCTGCAATCCGAACGGGCCGCGCAGGTCAGCGCCACCGAGCGCGACCCGAAGCACGCCGAGTCCGCTCCGGGATCAGGTGGCCATCCGGAGCTGTCCGAGCACGCAACCCTGGCGCAGAACCACGGCGTCGACACGCGCGTGCGCGGCGCCGAAGGCGAAGGCCCGACCCGCAGCCAAGTCATTCGCGAAGCCGGCCAACACGGCTTCGTCTCGCGGGAATATCAGCAGGTCCACGCGGACTACGACCGTCACGCGGAGGCCGTGCTCGATCACGACAAGGTTCCCGGCGGCTATCGATTCTACGTACGCCGCTACTTCCAACTGATCCGACCGCGCGAGGGCACGCCATGACGGACCCGACGAGCGGCGGTGCGGTGAGCCGAGACAATAGCCCGGAAGCGCGCGTGGCCGAGTTCGCGCGTCGGGCCGCACGGGTACGCGACGAGGTCGGCAAGCTCGTGGTGGGGCAGCGGCCGATCGTGGACGGTGTGCTCACCTGTTTGTTGGCGGGCGGGCATGCGTTGCTCGAAGGCGTGCCCGGCCTCGGCAAGACCGTGCTCGTACGCGCCCTCGCATCCGCGTTGAGCCTACGTTTCTCGCGTATCCAATTCACCCCCGATCTGATGCCCGCCGACATCGTCGGCACCATGGTGCTCTCCGAGGATGAGCGCGGTCACAAACGCTTCGTGTTCCAGTCGGGGCCCGTCTTCGCG
The DNA here is from genome assembly GCA_044450485.1 of Polyangiales bacterium. Lineage (GTDB taxonomy): Bacteria > Myxococcota_A > Polyangia > Polyangiales > JAFGIB01 > CAVZVA01. Next base: position 1,506 of record JBIOJD010000007.1, read on the forward strand.
AACATCGTGCTCGCGGACGAGATCAACCGCACGACGCCGAAAACCCAGAGCGCGTTGCTCGAAGCCATGCAGGAGCACTCGGTCACCGTGGCCAAGACCACCCACCTGCTCGAGGAGCCGTTCGTGGTGCTGGCCACCCAAAATCCACTCGAGATGGAAGGCACCTATCCGCTGCCGGAGGCGCAGCTCGACCGCTTCTTGCTCAAGCTGCACGTCGACTTTCCGGACCGGGACGAGCTGCACCAGATCCTCGACCGCACCACGGGCAAGGAACATCCAGCGGTCTCCGCCGTGCTCACGCGAGACGAGATCCTCGCGATGCGCGAGGTCGCTCGCGACGTTGCGGTGGCCCGCCATGTGCAGGACTACGCCGTCCGCCTGCTCGAGGCGACGCATCGTGACCGCAAAGGCGCGACCGATCTCGTGAAGCGCTACGTGCGCTTCGGCGCGAGCCCGCGCGGGGCGCAGGCCTGCCTGCTGTCGGCCAAGGTCCACGCTCTGTTCGACGGGCGCTTCCACGTCAGCGCCGAAGACATTCGGAGCGCGTGCAAGCCTGCGCTCCGGCACCGCATCATCCTCAACTTCGAAGGCGAGGCCGAGGGCGTCACGAGCGATCAGGTCCTCGACGAGATCCTGACCTCGGTCCCGAAGACTGCCTGAGATGCGCTGGCCGCTCCGAAGCAAAGACGTCACGCCGCGGGCTCCCGGCTCCGACTCGACCGAAGACCTGTTCGACGAAGCGTTCCAGAAACAGCTCGAGTACCTTGCGCTCGTGTCTCGGCGAGTCTTCGCCGGGCGTTCACGCGCAGAGCGCAAATCCCGCAAGGCCGGCTCAGGCGTCGAGTTTGCCGACTACCGCGAGTACTACGCCGGCGACGATTATCGCCAGGTCGATTGGAACGTGTACGGACGCATCGATCGACTGATGCTGCGACTGCACGAGCAAGAAGAGGACTTACCCGTCTACCTTCTGCTCGACTGCTCCGGTTCGATGCAATTCGGGACCCCGCGCAAGCTCGATTACGGCAAGAAGCTCAGCGCGGCCCTCGCCTACGTGGCGCTCAACCACCTCGATCGCGTGTCGATCGTCGCGCTCGGCGACGGCGTGCTCGCACGCCTGCCACCCACTCGTGGACGCAACCGCATCTTCACCGTCTTCGAGTTCTTGCGGCCGCTGCGGGCCAGCGGCCCTACCCGGCTCGCGAGCGCGATCGGCACCTTCGTGGCGCAACACAAGCGGCGCGGTGTCGCGATCCTGATCAGCGACCTCTACGATCCCTCGGGCTTCGAAGAAGCCTTGAACCGGCTGCGATATGCGCGCTTCGAGACCCACGTGCTCGAGCTCGTGGACGAAAGTGATGTCGCGCCGCGCTTACACGGTGATCTCGAGCTCGTCGACGCCGAGACCGGCGACCGGCGTCAGGTGACGGTGACCCCGGGCCTCACGGCGCGCTACGCCGCAGCCAACGCGGCTTTCCGAGCGCGCACCAAAGCGTTCTGCGCGCAAAGTCGCATCCGATTGATCCGGCTCGACACGCGCGTGCCGCCCGAGCGGGCGATGCTGGAGCTGATCCAGCGCGGAGGCATCGTCGCCTGATGCAGCTCACGGGTCTCGCTCTGCAGCCCTTGCTCGCTGTGCTCGGCGCCGCGGCATTGCTCACCGTGGGTCTCTACCTACTCAAGCTGCGGCGACGCGTGGTGCCAGTTCCCTTCATCGGCCTGTGGGAGAGCCTGCTCCAAGACCGCAAAGCGAGCCGGCTGTTCGCACGCCTCAGACATCTGGTCTCGCTGTTGCTCGCACTGGTGGTCGTGACGCTCCTCTGCCTCGCGCTCGGCGACCTGCGCCCGCGTGCAGCCGACACATCCGCGCGCCACGTGCTGGTGTTGATCGATGCGGGGCTCAGCATGCAGGCCACCGACGTTCGACCGTCGCGGTTACAAGCTGCCCTCGCACGCGCTCGTGCTCTCGTGCGGTCCGCCGGGCCTGGCCTCGCGCTGATGGTGGCGCAGATGGATGAGAGCACCTCACCACTCTCATCGATGTCCGAAGATCCGCGTGAGCTGCTCGGTGCGCTCGAGCTCGTCGCGCCGACCGATCTCACGACCGATTATCGCCGCGCGTACCGTTTCGCGCTCGACATCCTGCGCGGCCAAGAGGGCGCCGAGGTCGCGCTGCTCTCCGATCGCGCCGCGGATCCGGAGCCCGAGCTGGCGGCCGCATTGGCCCGAGCACACGTACGGGTGAGCTACGTGCCCGTCGGCCGTCGCGGGGACGACGTCGGCATCTCCGCGTTTGCCGCGCGGCGCTATCCTCTCGACAAGAACCGCGGCGAGCTCCTGCTCGAGCTGTGGAGCGGCAGCACGCGGCCGCGAGACGTCGAGCTCACGCTGCTCGGGGATGGCCAACCGGTCGACGTTCAACGCATCACGCTGCAGCCGGGCAAGAGTGTGCGTCGCATCTACGACGACGTGACCGGCGCCAGCCGAACGCTCGAAGCGCGGCTGCACGTGGGCGGGGGCGATGATCTCGCAACCGACGACCGCGCTTACGCCGTGCTGCCCGAGCAGCGCCGCATTCGCGTGCTCTGTGTGAGTGAAGGCAACCGCTACCTCGAAGCGGCGTTGCTGCTCGACGAGTACCTCGACGTCGATCTGGTCACTCCAGCCCGATACGCAGGCACCTCGGGCTACGACGTCGTGATCTTCGATCGCACCCTGCCCAAGACGGCGCCCGGAATCGCGGCGCTCTACCTCGATGCACAGGGGGAAGGTGCCTCGCCGCTGGTCTCGCTCGGCGAGATCGCACATCCTCGGTTCGACAAGCTCGACGCCAATCACCCCGTGCTTCGTTACAGTGCTCTGCGCGACGTGAACGTGGGTCGCGCTCAGCTCGTTCGGCCGTCTGCGCAAGACGCGGTGCTGGCTGCCGACGCCCGGGGTCCTTTGCTGGTGGCGGGAACGCGCGCGGGCCACGCGTTTCTCGCACTGACCTTCGACGTGCGCGAGAGCGATCTCCCGCTTCGCGCAGCTTGGCCCCTGCTGCTGCTGAACGGCCTCGATTGGCTGACTGCGGCCGAACGAGAAGAGCCCTCGTCGAGCACGGTCGGAGCGACGCTCTCCCTGACCCTGCCCAGCTCTGTGAAGAACGCCGAGCTGATCGGTCCCGACGGCCGGCGTCGAAAGCTCGATGCCGATGGCGGCAAGGTCACCCTTCACTTCACGCGGGCCGGCTTCTATCGACTGCGCGCGGGCGACGACGAGCGCGTGATCGCCGTGAGCCTCCCGGCGGACGCGGCGCGTGATCTCACGCCGCGCTCACGACTGCAGGTGGGCCGGCTGGACGCGCGGCGACCCGAGCTGCGAAGCGTTTCTCTGCGGCATCCTCCATGGGCGCTGATGCTCGTGATCGCGCTGCTGCTCCTGACCGCGGAGTGGGCCACCTATCACAGGCGCTGGACGGTATGAGCCGGCGGCGCCTCGCTCTGGTCGCAGCCGGCGTGATCGGGCTCTTGGCTTTGGCGGCGCTCGCAGCACGGGCCCTCGCAGTCCGCGAGCTGGCGTTCATGCTGCTCGGCCGGCGTTACGAGCTGCAAAACCCCGAGCTGCTCGCGGCGCTCTTGCTCTGGCCATTGCTCCCGCTCTCCATGATCGGGTCGCTCAGCGATCTGCCGCTCGCGCAACGCGTGTTGTCGCTAGGCGCACGAAGCCTGTTGCTCGCGCTGATCGCGCTGGCCCTCGCACGTCCTTTGCGAATGCAAGACGCGACGGCCGTGAGCGCGGTGATGCTCGTCGACGTGTCGGATTCAGTCAGCGATGCCGACCTCGCGCTGGCCAAGGCCCAAGTGCAGCACGCGATCTCCGCGCGAGGCAAGAACGACCTCGAACTGGTCACCTTTGCAGCCGGCGCGCATCGCGTCGCGCTTCCACAACGCCCGGGCGCGCTCCTGCTCGAACGACATGCGCCCGAGCCCGGGCAGCCTCCGCCCAACGCCCGCACGGACATTCAGGCCGGCCTGCAGCACGCCTACGGCTTGTTTCGCCCTGGCCGGCTCAGGCGCGTGTTGCTGCTCACCGACGGACGCCAGACCGATGGCGATCTCTTGGGCGAGGCGACTCGCGCGGCCGGGCTCGGAGTCCGCGTGTACCATCAGCTCGTCGGTCGCGAGCGGCCCACCGAGGTGGCCGTTCAAGCGCTGGAGCTGCCCGAGCGCATCGCCGTCGGAGAGAGCTTCGAGCTGCGCGCGCAGGTTTTCTCGACCTATGCCACGACCGCCAAGTTGCGCTTGTACCAGGACGCGCTGCTCAACGGGCTCGATGGAGCGCGGGAGGTGCAGCTCGCTAGGGGCATGAACCCCGTTGTTTTCAAATCGATCGTGCGGGCTGCAGGCCAGGTCGCCTACAAGCTCACGCTCGATCCTAGCGGGCCGGACCGCTTTCGTGAGAACAACGCGGTCACGGCCACGGCCGTCGTGTCTGGCCGCCCGAGCGTACTGCTCGTCGGGCTCGAGCCGGACAAGCTGCGGGACGCGGCGCGCGCGCTGAGCCTCGCCGACTACGAGGTCGAGCTGCGCAGCGCCGCCGCCTTGCCCACGACTCTGGGCGAGCTCGCCCGCTACGACTTCCTCGTTCTCTCGAACCTACCCGCGGAACGCTTCTCAGCGGACCAGCTCGATGCGATCGAGCGCTACGTGCGCGACCTCGGGGGCGGCGTGATGGTCGCTGGTGGCGCCCAGAGCTTCGGGCTCGGCGGCTATCAGGGCACGCGCCTCGAGGAACTGCTTCCGCTGCACCTCGATTCTGAGCGCAGGCGCGACGAGCGCTCGCTCGCGCTGGCGCTCGTCATCGATTGCAGTGGATCGATGTCGGGGCAGAAGATCGAGCTGGCCAAGGACGCCGCCCGAGAGGCTGCGGAGCTGCTCGGCCAAGACGACTCCTTGGCGGTCGTCGGCTTTTCGGGTGAGCCAGAACGGATCGTGCGCATGCAGAGCGCGCGCAACCGGCTGCGTATCGGCCAGAACATCGCGCGTCTATCCGCCCAAGGCGGGACCGCGATCTTTCCAGCGCTCGACATGGCGTTCCAGGACCTGCTGGCGACTACAGCCCGCGTCAAGCACGTGATTCTGCTCACCGATGGACAGACCCAGGAGTCCGGCATTTCCGAGCTCGTGCAGTCGATGCGGAGCGAGGGCATCACCATTTCGACGGTCGGGCTCGGCAACGACGTGAACCGGAGCCTCTTGCAACAAACGGCCAGCGCCGGTGGTGGGCGCGCGTACTTCACGGCCGACCCTCACAACGTGCCCCGCATCTTCGTGCGCGAGACCACGACCGTAGGTCAGAACAGCGCGGTCGAAGAGCTCGTCCGCATGCGCCGCGCGGAGCCCGCGGACTTTCTCAAGGGCATCGATCTCGAGCAAGCGCCGATGCTGCGCGGCTACATCGCGACGCGCGCCAAGCCCAAGCCAGCGCAGGTGATCCTGGCGAGCGACATGGGCGAGCCGCTGCTCGCACGCTGGCGCGTGGGTCTGGGCTGGGTGCTCGCGTGGACCTCCGACATCGAGCCGCGTTGGGCTAGCGAGCTGCTGCGCTGGCACGCCTTGCCCTCGTTGCTCGGCCAGCTGGTCCGCGAGCACATGCGCGCCCAGCGCCACGACGACCTGCCGATGCGCGCCACCCTCGACGGCGACGAGTTGCTCGTGTCCGTAGACGCGACCTCGGCGGACGACCGCTTCCTCGACGGGCTCGACTCCAGCGTCACGATCGAAGGGCCGATCGAGAGCGAGCACCAACGGCTGCGCACGACGCTACCACTGCTGCAGCGCGCACCGGGCCGCTACGAAGCCCGCCTGCGGCTCGATCGCTACGGCTCGTTCGCGCTCGAAGCGTTGCACCGGCAGGACGACCGGGTGATCGCGCGGAGCCACGGACAGGTGAGTCACCCGTACCCGCTCGAGTACGCCACGCGCGAGCCGGACGGCGGGCTGCTGCAGGCGGTGTCGGCTGCGACCCGGGGGCGCGCGCTCGGCGACGCAAGCCAGTTGTTCGACCCAGGCGGCGAGCGCTTGCTCGCCCCTCACGACGTTTGGCCACAGCTCGTGCTGGCCGCGCTCGGGCTGTTCCTGCTCGACGTCTTGTTGCGCAGGGTGAGGCTAATCGGCCGCGCCACGGATGGCTGATGCCCAGCAGCGCGCTTGCCGGCTGTATTCAATTGTGGGAGCCGAGCGCGCCGGGCCGGCTCCGACCGCCGGACTTGACTCATCCGTGGGCCTGGTTATCTTGCAACGCCCCCACAGCAGGCCGAGGGTAAGGGTCATGAAGAAAGCCGAGCTCAAGCGCTTCAAGACGATGCTGGAGTCCAAGCGTACCGCGTTGGTGGCCAACGCCCAGACGATGACCGCCGAGAACATGGCGCTCGACACCAACGATCTGCCAGACGAGATGGACTTGGCCGCGAGCGAAGGCCTGCAGTCGTTCCAGTTTCGCCTCCGCGGCCGAGAGAAGACCTTCCTCGAGAAGATCGACCGCGCGCTGCAAAAGATCGAGCAGGGCGAGTTTGGCGTGTGCGAGGAGTGCGGCGAGCCGATCAGCGTGAAGCGCCTCGAAGCGCGTCCCGAGACCACGCTCTGCATCCGCTGCAAGGAAGACCAAGAACGTCAGGAAAAAGACTTCGCCTGAAGTCCGACGCGGCGTCTCAGCGGCCGAAGATCACGCGAAGATCGATGCGCTGCCCGGCCGCAGCGCCTTCGGCCTTGAGCGCACGAAGTGCGTGCTCTACGCACTGCGCCGCCCGAGGGCTCGCCACCGTGCTCGACTCGACCTTGGCCGAGCTCTTACCGGCACGGGCGAGCGCGAGCTCGACGACGAACTGGCCCTCGGGCGAGAGGCCACCTTTCTCGGCGTGCCTACGGCAATCCGCCAGGCCCGCAAACGAAGTGCGCACCGCGCGCAACGCGGCCTCGACCGCATCGCGTGAGCCCCCACCCACTTCGAAGCCAACGCGCCCGTCTGTCGACGCCCAGCTCGTCTCGAAACCGCCGCCGGCGCGCTCCCGCACCTCCACGTGCTCGGCGGCCTGCCTGCGCTCCACCATTTCCTGCTCGCCTTTGGCCCGCGTGTTCTCGAACTGCAGCGTGACTAGCGCGGCGGAAGGTCGCTCGAGCTTTCGCATCGGCGCCTTCTCGAACACGTGCTTGACGCAGCCGCTCAAGCCGGCGTCGCTGCCACCGACCTCCTTCAGCTCGAGCCCGACCTTGTCGTCGCCCGGATCGAGCGTCATGCGAATCTCGATCGAACCGACCGTGGTCGGGTGCTTGGCCACGATCTCGCGATAGCAGGTGCGCATGGCGGGAAGCTGATCGCTCACCACCTCGGTCAGCTTGGCGAGCCTATCGCTGGTGGTCGCGCGCAAGCCCTTGATGCCGAGCGTCACGTCCGAGCGCACGTTGATGTTGGCCTGGCCCTGCCCCAGCGCGCTCGCCCCCTCGGCCTGCGCGTAGGCCTGAGTCGCCATCCCCAGCACGGCCGCTGCCACCATCCACGTCGCAAACGCCGCCTCAGTCGAGCTCTTGATGTGCATGGGCCCTCATGCCGTCGTTGCGCGGGTGTCGCCGCCCTCGGCGGATTGCGGCAATTGCGAGGGCCTGGTGCGCTGCTGCGGCAAATGAATCGTGAACACTGTCTCGCCTGGACGGCTGGCGAGCTCGATCTGACCGCCGTGATCCTGAACGACCTTCTGCACGATCGCGAGGCCGAGGCCGGTCCCGTCGGGCTTGCCGTGCGAGGTGAACGACTCGAACGCCCGCTCGCGGATCGCATCCGGAACGCCCGGCCCGTCGTCCTTGCAGCTCACAATCAGGGCCCCGCTCTCGTCGCGACGCACCCCCAGCACGACCTTGCCGCCTCCATGGCCGATGGCCTGGACGGCGTTGCGTACGAGGTTGTGAACCGCACGCCTGATCTTGTGCGGATCGAAGAAGGCCACGCCACGGTCTTCGAGCTCGAGCACGAGCTCCACGCTGCGCCCTTCGAGCTCGTGGCGGAGGTGCTCGGCCAGCTCGCGGAAATAGTCCTGCACGTACACCTTGCTCAGCAAGAGATTCGTGTCGCCGCGGGCGAACGCCAGGATCTCGCCCGTCATGGCATTCACCGCCTCTACCTGACGCAAGATCGCTGCGCCGTATTCGGCGCGTCGGTTACCATCCTGCTCGCTTTCGAGGAAGCGCGCGTAGCCGGAGATGACGGTCATCGGGCCGCGAAGGTCGTGCACCACGCTCGAGAGCAGCTGGCCGATGGTGGACAGTCGCTCCTGGTGCTCGCGGCGGCGGCGCACCTGGGCCAAGTCGATCGCGGTCGACACGTGCCCCGCGATCAGAATCGCGAGCTTCAAGTCGTCCTCGGTGAAGTCACCTCGTCCGTGCGCCTTGTTGAGCAGCTCGAGCGCGCCTTGGCCTTCGGCCAAACGCAGAGGCACGCACAGCACCGAACGCGGGTGGTAGCCGACCTTGTCCGCGATCTCAGTCGAGTGGCGAGGATCGCCCGACACGTCGTTGACCACCTGAGGCTCGCCGTTGCGTGCGACCCAGCCGCAGATGCCTTGGTCTGCGCTAATCGTCAGACGCCGCACGGCTTCCGGGTCGCCGCCAATCGCGCACCGAAAACGCAGGTCCCCGGTCTGTGCGTCGGAGAGCAAGATCGATCCGGCTTCGGCGCCGATCGCGTGCATGGCGCGCGCGACCACGCCTTCGAGCAAGTCGTCGAGCTTCGCAGCGCTGGCCGAGACCTGCGCGATCTCGAACAAGACGTCGAGCTCGCGGACCTTCTGCTCGAGCCTCTCCTTGGTCTCGAGCAGCTCCATGTTCTTGCCGACCACCGACAGAAAGAGCTTGCTGTTCTCGAGCGAGATTCCGACCTGCGACGCGAGCGCGACCAGCATGCCCTCGTCGTCGAGCGTGAAGTACCCGGAGCGCTTGTTGAGCACCTGCAGCACGCCGACCGTGCGCCCGTGGTGGTTCTTCACGGGCACGCAGACCGCCGACGTCGTTCGGTAGCCAGTGCGGCGATCCCACACGGAATCGAAGCGCACGTCCTGGTACGCGTCCTTGACGTTGAGCGCCCGGCCGGTCTTCGCGACCCAGCCCGGAAGCCCCTGGCCGACCTCCAAGCGAATCTCTTCGGCGCGGCCCCCGTGCGAAAAGCGCGACCACAGCCCGCCCGCGTCGTCGGTCAGGAACAACGTCGCGCGGTCGGCGTCCACGATGCGCGTGATCCGCGCGAGCAAGATGCCGACCAGCTCGTCGAGGTCGAGCGTCGAGCCGAGCGCCTGGCCGATGTCCTGCAGCGCGCGGAGCTTGCCTTGCTCCCGCTCGAGCTCGGCCTTGAGCTCGGCGATGACGCGCTCGGCCTCGTCCGCGGCAGCGTTTGCCACGGCCACAGTGTTTCACAAACCGCGGGGCGCGCCAACGCGAGGAACTGGCCTTAGAAACCCGTGCGCATTTCCGCAGTATCGCCCATGGCGAGGTCGAGATCGGAGCGTGTCACGAGCGCGACCGTGGTGTTCTTGCGCACCTTGAGCACGCGGAGCTCCGCGATGACTTCCTTCGGCAAGGCGGACGGATCGTACTTGGGCACCTCGACCACGTTGCCCATGCCCACCGGGGTGCCGGTCAAGGTCTGCAGCCAGTCGTCGCCGCGGCGAACCACGAAGAAGCGATTGCCCACCTCGATACCGTGTCCTTCGCCCACGTCGAGGAACACCACGTTGCCGAAGGAGACGAGCTCACGAGGCTCAACCGACGCGATGATGTGTGCCACGACGTTCGAGCGATTGGGCTTCGGCGCCACGAAGTCGAAACGCCGGTCCATCTTGGCCACGAACAACCCGCGCTCGATCGGGTCGAGCCCCTCGGTCACGACGCCGCGCGCCACGTGCTTCTCGGGGTCGTAACTGCGCACGACGACCGTGCCGAGGATCTTCACCAGCGTGCCCTTTTCGTGCGGCATGCGCTCTGCGTTCTTCATGGTGCGGAACACGGTGTAGGACTGTCCGGCCTGAGCATCTTGGTCGCTCCCGAACTTCACGTACACCTGATCGCTCGGCGAGAGCAGCATGTGCTCCTCGTTGCCGCCGATGATCTGGCCGGCCGTTCGCAGCGCGTCGTCGTCGAGATAGCCCTCGTCGCGCAGGAACACCATGCCAGGCTTCCAAGCGCTGCGCGGCACGACCACCGATGGGGCTTGCTCCGTGCCAGACATCACACCTGCAGTCGCGCCCTTCTCACCCAGCCCGAGCTCACCCTTGCCGCCGGTGTCCATCTTGGCCGCGACCCGATCCTGCGTCAGGGCTTCGGGATTGAGTCGGATCTGATCGAGCGGATAGATCCAGTGCGGATTCGTGATCTCGGGGTTGTACGACCACAGCTCGGGCCAATGCCACGGGTCACCGAAGTAGTGCGCCGAGATGTCCCACAGCGTGTCGCCCTCCTGCACCACGTGAACGTCCTTGCCGCCCGTGCCGTGGACCGACTCGGTCCCAATGCGGTAGCCACGGTGCTGCTGCTTGGCCTCGGTCATCGAGTGCGGGCCCGTGTCCCGATCCTCTGGCTCGACCCGCTCCGCCTCTTCGCCGCCGAATTGCGTGACGTAGTCGTCCGCGGCGTTCTTCTTCTTCTTCTGCGCTTGCGCGGGAGCGAGCCCGGCCAGCGTGAGCATGATGCAAACCAATGCCGCCTTCTTCATGACGATCCCTCCCGGGAGGCGATGCGCGCGGCATCGCTCTTGGGGTATTGCTCGCGCAGCTGACGGAAATACCGCTCCGCAGCCGCTTGGTCGCCGAGCCGCCTGTGGCACAGGCCGACCTTCAACATCGAGTCAGCCGTCTTCGCGCTGGCAGGAAAGCGCTCGAGCACGCGCTCGAACGCTTGGAGCGCTTCGCCGTAACGGCGCTGCGCGTAGTGCACTTCGCCTTCCCAGTAGACGGCGCTCGCCGAGAGCCCACCATCTGGGTATCGCGCGGCGAACTGCTGCAGCGCCTGCAACGCTTCGTCCCAGCGGCGCTCGCGCACCAGGCGAAGGGCCGTTCGGAACGCGTCTTTCTCGTCGGCAGCATTGCTCTCTTCACCGCCCGCGAGGGCGGGCTCGGCGCGAGCCCCGGGTAAGGGCACGACCGGGAGCCGGCCGGAGACACCGCTCGGCGCGGTGGGAAGCTCGACCGCGGGAGCTTCGACCCGCTCGCGTTCGTACAAGCGCACGACTTCGACCGGGCCGCGGTCGGTGTCGGGAACGAACGCCGGCTCCGGCGCCGGCCGCCGCGGGCCGATGCGAACCGTCTCGGCGGGCTTGCTCGCAGCGCGATCCCGCCAATCGTGGGCTTCCTGCTCCAGCAAAGCGAGCCGTGCCGCCAGCTCGTCGATGCGGCGCCCCTGGTCCTCGGTGCTCTTGGCGAGCCGGTCCACGGCCGACTCGGGTGGGGCACCCGGCACCCCGCTCGTGGGCCGCTGGGTGGCCGCAGCGCCGCAGCCGGCTAGCGCCAGCATCGCAACCGACCACATCCGCACGCCTGTCACGTCGAGCACCTCGTAGCCGCTGGCGATTCGCACACCACAGCGATGCGATCGTATGGAGCCCCGTTCCCCCCGGTCAAAAAAGCCGCGATGTCGGCTAGGCTGGGCCATGGCCGTCGCGCCCCTGCTGTCCGGTCCGGGCCTCGTGCTGCGCCGCCTGCGCGTCGCGGACGACGACGTCGTCTTCCTGCGCAGCGTGGTCGAGGGCTATGACGGTCTCGCGGCACTGCACGGCGACGGCAGCGGCATCGTGTCGCTCTGCGCGCCCGAGTCGCGCGCCTCGGAGCTGGACGACCTGATCTCCGACCTGGCCTCGGAGGTGGCGCTGCTGCGCCTGTGAGCCGTGGCCGGTCGGTGTGAACGCGGCCTCAGCCTTGCGTGCGCCGTCGCCGCTCGCCCAGCACGCGATAGACAGGCAGCGGTTGGGCCTTGTTCTTCACTTGAACCGGCGCGAGCTCCTCGACCTGGAAGAAGTCTTTGACCTTCTCGTAGGTGCTGCGACTGATCAGGATTTCGCCGGCTTTGGCCGTGCTGCACAGCCGCGATGCGGTGTTCACCACGTCACCGATGACGGTGTACTCGAGGGCCTTGCTGCTTCCGAGGTAGCCCGCGACCACCCTTCCTGTGTTGACGCCGATGCCGATCGTGATCGGTTCTTCGCCCTCGGCCACGCGCACCAGATTCCACTCTTCGAGCGCCTGCACTTGCTCGACCGCGACCTTCACCGCCCGATAGGCGTCGTCGGGGTGAGACACCGGCGAGCCGAAGAGGGCCATGATCTCGTCGCCCACGAATTTGTCGAGCGTGCCCTCGTACTTGAAGACCACTTCGACCATCAGCTCGAAATACTCGTTGAGCATGTCGACGATCTCTTCGGCGGTGCGCTTCTCGCTCATCGCGGTGAAGCCACGGATGTCGCTGAAGAACACGCTCGTCTCGCGGCTCTGGCCGCCCTTCTCGACCTCGACCTCGCCACTGACCACGAGCTCCGCAATCGCCGGCGAAAGCAAACGCTGGAAGCGCTGGCGCGTGAGCGCCTCTTTCTCGATCTTGGCTGCGTACAGGCTGTTCTGGATCGCCACCGCAGCCTGATTCGCCAGCGCTTGAGTGAGCTGCAGGTCTTTCTCGCTGAACGCGTTCGCCGCGACTTGCGAGTCGAGCACCATGATCCCGAGCAACTGCTCCGAATAGATGAGTGGCACCGCCATGCTCGATCGAATGCCTTGCATGATGATCGACTGCGCGCCCTTGAACCGCGCGTCCATCAGCGCATCGCTCGACAGCACTGCCGAGCGCTCGGTGAGCACCTGGTTGATGATGGTCGTCGAGAGCGCAACCTGCTCGGTGCCGTCACCGCGCTTGGTCTTGACGCAACGTGGCAAGAGCTTTTCGCGCTCGTCGAGCAGCAGCACCACACCGCGATCGACCGGCAGCAACTGGAACGCCGTGGCCAGGATCTTCGCGAGCAGGCGATCCACGTCGAGCTCGGCAGCGATCGCGCGCGTCAGCTCGAAGCTCACTCTGAGCTTCTCGTAGTCGCGACGCAGCGCGGCCACGTCGGTGACGAGACGTTCCGGCACGAAGTTCTGTTCCGCGGCCTGGAGCAGCTTGGCGCGTACATGGCTCTCGACCATGCCGGGAGCCATGGTCACGAGGCCGGCGGCGCGCTTGCCGCCCTCCCCCTCCTGGGCACCTGGCGCGTCGAACACCATCTTCGTGCCGCCGAGCGTCACCTCGTCGCCGGGCCGCAGCGGATGGGTGTTCTGGACGCGCTCGCCGTTGATGTAGGTGCCGTTGAGCGAGCCCAGGTCCTTGAGCACGTACTGGTCGCCGACCAGGTCGATGTGGCAGTGGTTCTTGGACACGATCCGGTCGAGGATCTGGATCGTGTTGTCCGGGTGCCGCCCCAGCGTGTTGTGCGGCTCCAGCTCGACGGACCGCTCGGGAGTTTCCGGCGAGATGATCGTCAGGAGCGCCATAGGCTGCGCGCGGTCCGCGCGCACCCGCCGATCCTAGCCACCGCCCCGATCGGAGTAAAGCTGATCGACCTAGCCGATGCGGGCCCTCAGTTCACGCCGCGGATCGCGCGACCCGGTTGCGGGTGCACGCCGCGTCTTTGCAATCGCCGAGCAATCGCGGGTGAGCCGGTATCGCGCCAGCGCTCGTACAGCTTGAGCACCGCGCCATCGGTGCAAAGCGTCGTCCGCTCGCGCACCTCGTCCAGCACCGCCGCCATGTCGCGGAAGCGGTCCGCGAGCTCGACGAAGACGTCCGGGCGCGCGCCCCGGCTACGGGCCGCTTGGCCGAGCACGAGGTAGGCGCGTCCGCCCATCTCGACCACGTAAGTGCGTGTCACGCCGCGCCGGTCGAAGCTGTCGGGAAAGAAGCCGCAGATGAACAGGGCCACGTCGCCCAGCTCGCGCATGCGCGCCAAGCGCTCGGGCCCGCTGGCATCGAGCGCCCGCTGCAGCAGCATGGCCAGCGGCTCCATGAGCGGCTGTATCCCGGAAGATACAGAGAAGCCGCTGAGCAGGTTGACCAAATAGCTGCGGGTCTCGTCTGCGGTCTCGACTCGGAGCTCGTGCATCGCGGCACTCACGTGCTCGCCGAAGAATCCGCGGACATCGGGGCAGCCCTCGAGGACCTTCATTCAACCTCGACAGCTTGGATTATCCCAGGAATCCACTGAACCGCAATCCCGCTCGAGATCCCCCTTGACTGCCAAACGCAGAAGCTTATGTTGCCGCGCGCCCAAAACCGCAGGGGCAGCGCCTGGGCCGCGCAGATCTGCGCGAGAGCTTTGTGCCCAGAGGAGAGGGTTGTCATGCACATACGTCCCCTTCAGGACCGCATCGTAGTCTCGCGGATCGCCGAGCAGGAAAAGACCAAAGGCGGAATCATCATCCCCGATACGGCCAAGGAAAAGCCCGCAGAGGGCAAGGTCATGGCGGTGGGCCCTGGGCGCGTCCTCGAGGACGGAAGCGTGCGCAAGCTGGACATCAAGGTGGGCGAACGCGTGCTGTTCAGCAAGTACGGCGGCAGCGAAGTGACCATCAGCGGCGAAGAGCTGCTGATTCTGCGCGAGGACGACATTCTGGGAATCGTCGAGAAGTAACCCGCGCATCGATTGCGACCTAATTGGGAGGCACAGGAACCATGACAGCCAAGGAAATCATCTACGATACGGCCGCTCGCGACAAGATTCTTGCGGGCGTCAACGCGCTTGCGAACGCCGTCAAGGTCACGCTCGGACCGCGCGGCCGCAACGTCGTCATCGAAAAGAGCTTCGGCGCGCCCACGGTCACCAAGGACGGCGTCACCGTGGCCAAGGAGATCACGCTCGAAGACAAGTTCGAGAACATGGGCGCTCAGATGGTGCGCGAGGTCGCATCCAAGACTTCGGACGTCGCTGGCGACGGCACGACCACGGCCACGGTGCTCGCACAAGCGATCTATCGCGAAGGCTCGAAGATGGTCGCGGCCGGGCACAACCCGATGGAGCTCAAGCGCGGCATCGAGGCAGCCGTCGAGGCCGTCGTCGAGCGCCTGGGCAAGCTGTCCAAGGCCACCAAGGACCCGCGCGAGATCGCGCAGGTCGGTACGATTTCGGCGAACGGCGACGAGCAGGTCGGCAAGTTGATCGCGGAAGCGATGGAGAAGGTCGGCAAAGAGGGCGTGATCACGGTCGAGGAAGCCAAGGGCCTCGAGACCACGCTCGAGGTGGTCGAGGGCATGCAGTTCGACCGCGGCTACCTGTCGCCCTACTTCGTGACCGATCAAGAGCGCATGGAGGTCGTGCTCTCCGACGCGTATCTGCTGCTGTGCGAGAAGAAGATCGCGAACATGAAGGACCTGCTGCCCGTGCTCGAGGCGATTGCCAAGCAGGGCCGGCCGCTGCTGATCGTCGCCGAGGACATCGAAGGCGAAGCGCTGGCCACGCTGGTCGTGAACAAGCTGCGTGGCACGCTCGCGTGCGCAGCCGTCAAGGCGCCCGGCTTTGGGGACCGTCGCAAGGAGATGCTCAAGGACATCGCCATCCTGACGGGCGGTCAGGTGGTGAGCGAGGATCTCGGGATCAAGCTCGAGAACGTGACGCTGAGCGACCTCGGAACCGCAAAGCAGATCACCATCGACAAGGACAACTCCACGATCGTCGACGGTGGCGGCAAGAAGGCCGAAATCAAGGGCCGGATCGAGACCATCCGCCGCCAAATCGACGAGACCACCAGCGACTACGACCGCGAGAAGCTCCAGGAGCGCCTGGCCAAGCTCGTGGGCGGCGTGGCGGTGGTGCGCGTCGGCGCCGCGACCGAGGTCGAGATGAAGGAGAAGAAGGCGCGCGTCGAAGACGCGCTCAACGCCACGCGCGCCGCGGTCGAGGAAGGCATCGTGCCGGGCGGCGGCACCGCACTGCTGCGTTGCCAGGCGGGCATCGAGAAGCTGGACGTGCCGGGCGACCAACAGGTCGGCGTGGCGATCATCCGGCGTGCGCTCGAAGAGCCGATCCGCCAGATCGCGAACAACGCGGGCATCGAAGGCTCGATCGTGGTCGAGAAGGTGCGCAACTCCAAAGGCAGCAACGGCTACAACGCAGCGACCGACACCTACGAAGACCTCGTCGCCGCAGGCGTGATCGACCCCACCAAGGTCGTGCGTACGGCCCTGCAGAACGCAGCTTCGGTTGCGGGACTGATGCTCACGACCGAGGCGTTGATCGTCGAGAAGAAGGAAGACAAGCCGGCCATGCCGATGGGTGGCGGCGGCGGCATGGACATGTGATTCCAGAAGCCCCGACGTCCCGCGTCATCGGGCGCGGGACGTCGCGCGGCGAACGCCGGCGCTCGGGGCTTCAGGGGCGCCACGAGCCGGTCTGGCCGAACAGCATCAGCAGAGGCTCGATGCGTTCGGCCACCGCGTCGCCCAGCGCTTCGTCGGTTCGCAGAGCCGAGAGGGCCGCGTGCAGAGCCGACAGCCGACCTCGCTCACGGCCCAGCTGCGCGCTCAGCTCCACGATGCGCTGATCGCGGAGCGTGACCTGCTCTTCCAGCCCCTCGATGGCCTGGACGTAGGGGGGTGTGCCGGGCTCGGTGGGCTCGCCCTCGCCCGCCTGCATTCCCACCGCGGTCGCGGACGGGCTGGCAGCCACTCGCTCGACGGACGCCGAGAGGGCGCCCAGCAGCTCGCGGAGCTCGCGCAGCGATTGCGTCAGCTCGGCGGAGCGACCCTCGACCCGCTCGCGCGCCGATGCGCTGTCCTGTTGCGCGCGCGCCAGCTCCTCGCGCAGGACCAGGCGCTCCGCCGACGCTCGGCCAAGCTCGGCGACGACTTCCCGGCTGTTCTCGATTTCACGCGCAAGCGACTGATCTAGCTCACCAATCTGCGCCCCTAGCTTTTCCAGCTCGAGCGCTGCCGCGCGCTTGGCCTCGGCCAGCTCAGTGAGAGCATGCTGCTGTGCCTCTTCGAGCCTAGCGGCCAAACTGCGCGCCGTGACCTGCTCGAGCTCCGCATGCTCGCGTGCCTCGGCGAGGTCTCGCTCTCGCGTCCGTGCGAGCCCGCGCTGATGCTCCACGTCGTGCTCCAGAAGCACGAGGCGCGCAGCCAGGGCGTCGCGTTCTTCCACCAGCTCCGCTCGCGCAGAGAGCAGACCTCGCACGGTGCCGGACAAGCGCGCCGAGGTGGTCGCCGACGACTCCCCGAACAGGCCGCCCTCACCCTCCCCTGCGGCCGCGAGATGCCCGAGCAGCTCATCGAGCTTGAACAGAACCTCGGCCCGCGCGGCCTCGGCCTCGATGGCACGCTCGACCGCGGCTTCGCGCTGCCGCAGGAGCTCGCCGCGACCGAGATCGTCTGGGCGGGGCGACAGCGATTCGAAGCGACCCACGGCGTCACGTAGCAGGCCTTGGATGCGCGCGAGCTCGGCTTTGGCAGCGATCAGCTCTGCGCCGCGCGCGGCCAGCAAACCCTCGAGCCGTACCAGCTCGGGGTCGTCCTCCACCACCGCAAGCGAGGCTGCCTGCGCGGGCTCAGACGTGTCCGTTGCGACCTCCGCGGTGAACGGAGCGGAAGGGATGTCCGGCGCGATCAGCGGAGCGACCTCGGCCCGTGGCTCCGGCATCGCTTCAGCCAGCAAGGTGGTTCCTTCCGAAGTCGAGTCCATCGCGTGGTTCACGTCCCCTCAGTACTGAGGGGCAAAAATCATCGCTCAGTTCCACCGCAGTTGCTAGTGATGCGGGGAGGCACGCGCCTCCCCGCCCGTTGGGCAAAAGCCCAACGGGACCCACCCCATGCGGAGCGGGAGCGCCCCGTCGGCATAGCCTCCGGGGGCCCAAGCTCCCCTCACAGGGCACACGGCCTCGCGCCCCTGGCCGGTGTGGTCTGCTAACGTTTCTGCGTGGGCGCAGAGAATCCGGGAGAGCCCGCCGAGGCGGTGGCGCGGTACGTTCGCGTGTTGCGGGCGCGCGCGAGCGTTCTGTACGCGGTGCGGGCGGCGTGTGCAGCGCTCGGCGTGGCCAGCATTGGCTTCGTGCTGGCGGGGGTGTCCTGCGGACCGGTCGTCGAGCCGTGGCTGACCCACATCGCGCTGGGCGCCCTCGCAGCGCTGACCGGCGGCATGCTGGCATTCGGGCTCAGGCCCTTGCTCGGGCTGCGGGGGCTCGGCAGCTGTGAGCTGGTCTCGCAACGCGATCCGACGCTGGGCTCGCTCGTCCGCTCCGCCCTCGAGCTGCGGAGCGCCGCCCATGGCTCGTCGGCATTGATCGCGGCGCACGCTCGAGACGCTCGCGAAGCGCTGCGTGCGCTGCCGGCGGCACGCGTCGTTCCGCTGAGGATGCTGGGCAACCGCGCGGTGATCGTCGGCCTCGGCTGTGCGGCGCTGAGCGCTGCGCTGTGGCTCACGAGCGACGCTGCGCGCGTCGGCGCCGAGGCTCTGCTCCACCCCGCGCGGCTTCGCGACGGCGTCCGCGTCGCACCGGTCGTCGCCAAGCTCGAAGCACGCCTGGTGTTCCCCAGCTACCTCGCCGCCGAGCCGCGTGTGCTACGGGATCCGACGACGATCGAAGCGCCGCGCGGAACGACGGTCGAGCTCACGGTCGTACCCAGGTTGTCTTCGCAGGGCGGCACGCTGGCGCTCGGCGACGCCAGCACGCGTCTGAGCGCTGCGCCGGGCGGCCGGCTGTTTGGGCGGTTCGTGGTGCGTCAAAGCGCGTCCCTCGGCTTGCGCCTCTACGCTGACGACGTGGCCTACGAAGACAACCGGGCCCGAGCCGTTCGCGCGCTGCCGGATCGCGCGCCCGACGTCACCGTGCAACCGCCGGCCGTAACCACGGTCGAAGCCCGTGACCGCGTGCCGCTGCCGTGGCGGGCCAAGGACGATCACGGGCTGGCCTCGGTCGAGCTCGCAGCGCGGCTCGAAGATGGGCCCGAGCAGCGCCGCAGGCTCTGGTCGGCGTTGTCGAGCGACAAGCCCGCGCGTGAGGTCTCCGCCGCGACTTCGATCAGCCCGGCCGAGCTCGGCGCTGGACCCGGCGACACGCTGCTGATCTGGCTCGAAGCGCGCGACGGCGACGTGGTGTCCGGGCCCAACGTGGGCGAGTCGCAGCTGATCCGACTTCAGATCGCCTCCGACTCGCAGCGCTTCTCGCTGCAGCTCCCGCAGCTGCGCGAGGTGCTCGATCGCGCGCTCGGTGCGCTCGCCGACCGACTCGAGACGAGCCTGCCGGAGCGCCCCGAGCTCGCGGCGCAGCGCTTCGAGGAGCTGCGCGAGTCGAGCGAAGGCTGGCTCGGCAAGCTGCACGAGCTGGTCACGGCCAGTCGACAACGAGACGAGAGCACGAGCCTGGACCTCGAGTCGCTGCAGAGCGTGCTCGATCGCGCGCGGCGCGAGCTCGCGCGTGAGCTGGCGCTCTATCGCGGCGGTACCCATACCCACAAGCAGCGCGCCGAGGCTGATGGACGCATGCTCGCGGAGCAGGAGCGCGACGTGCTCCTGCTCGCGGACTTGCTCGCGCAAGGCCTGGTCGACGAATCGCGGGATCTGACGCGCGAGCTGTCGGACCTCAAGCGTCACATCGGCGAGCTGCTGGCACAGCTCAAAGCCCACGACAGCGCCGAGGCGCAGCGCGCGGTGCTCGCGGAGATCGCCAAGGCGCAGCGGCGGCTGCGCGAGCTGGCGGAGAGCTTGTCGCGGCTCAGCAATCAGGTGCCTAGCGAGTTCATCAACCGCGAAGCCCTGCCCAGCAGCGAGGCCGGGGACGCGCTCGCGGAGCTGCGCAAGGCGGTCGAGGCCGGAGACATCGACGCCGCGCAGCAAAAGCTCGAGGCGCTGGGACGCGAGATCGACGAGCTCGCGCAGCACATCGAAAAGGGCGGCGCCCGCTTTCGCGAAGCCCACTTCGGTCCAAGGGACCAGGCGCTCGCAGACGCCGAGCACAAGGTGTCGATGCTCGCCGCAGAGCAAGGGCGCTTGGCCGACCGCACACACGAGCTGGTCAAGCACGCGGCAGAGCGCGCCAAGGCACGCAACGCCGCGCACGGACCCAGCAGCGAGATGCAGCGCACGGCAGACGAGCTCGAGCGCGAGCTTCAGTCGCTCGCAGGCTCGGAGCAGAATGGGCCCGAGGCTCCGTGGCTCGATCGCGCCCACGCCCGCATGCGGGATGCGGCGGATGCGATGCGCACTTCAGACATGGCCGAAGCGCGCGCGATGTCCTCGGCCGCGCAGACCAGCCTGGAGCAGGCTGCGTCGGGCCTGGAACAAGAAGCGCGCATGTCCGCAAACCGAGGCGACGAGGCGAACCGGCACCTCCGCGCGAGCGCGGCGAACGACAAGCTGCGTCGATTGCAGTCGCAGATCGACCAGACGATGCCGCAGCTCGGTCAGTTCATGGGCGAGCCGGAACGTCAGCAGATGCGGGGCGACTCCGAGGCGCAGGGCCAAGCGCGCAGGCAAGCCGAGGCTCTGCAAGGCCAGATGGCAAAGGGGCCGGACGGCGATTCGTTGTCGCCGGACGGCGAGCGCGGCCTCGAGCAGGTGGGCGAGGCGATGCGGCGCGCCGAGGGCGCCTTGCAGCGCGGCGATCCGCAGGCGTCTTCGCTCGCGCAGCGAGACGCCAGCGAGCGGTTGCACGAGCTGCAGGAACGCTTGGCGCGCAAACGCGGGCAGGAGCAGCCGGGCTCGGATGGCCGACGGTCGAGCCGCCGCGAGGGCGAGGGCGGCGGGCCGCGCTTCGATGGGCCGGTTCACATTCCGGGCGCCGACGAGTTTCAGGGACCGGTGCAGATGCGGCGGCGGCTGCTCGACGCCATGCGTGAGCCGCCCCCGAGCGAGTACAAGTCCGCGGTCGCGCGCTATTACGAGGAACTGTTGCGATGAAGGCGCGTCGCTTCGCGTTCGGCGGGGTCGCGTTGCTCGTGGCGTCCATCGCGTGCGTGGCGGCGGCGGCGCCTCAGCCCGCATCGCGCGCTGCGTCTACCGCGCGGACCCCGATCGAGCGCACCGCGGACGCCATCAGCGAGCTGCGACTGGACGAGGCGCAGCACCTGCTCGAGCAATTGGCGCTCGCGCAGGCGAACGCGCCGGAGGTACTGTTCGAACAAGGGCGGTTGCGATTCTATCTCGGCGACTACGCGGGCGCGGTCGCGCTCGCCGACCGCGCGCTGCCAGGTGCGAACGCGCAGCAGCGCAAGGGCTGGCAGAGCATGCGCGACTTGATGGCGGCGACGCTCGATGTCACGCAGGGCTTCGAGCGCAAGGTTTCCGGGGACGGCCGATACGTGGTGCGGTTCCCTCCTGGCAAGGACGCGGTCCTCGCAGACTACGCGCTCGAGGTGCTCGGTCGCGCGGACCACGCGCTACAGCGAACCTTCGGCGTGTCCTTGCCGGGTCCTCTGCGGGTCGAGATCTATGCTTCGCCGCAGACACTCGCTCAGGTCTCCGCACTGACGGTCGAGCAGATCGAGACGACGGGCACCGTCGCGCTCAGCAAGTGGAACCGGCTCATGGTCACGAGCCCCAAGGCGTTGGTGCGCGGCTATCCGTGGGCCGACACCATCACGCACGAGCTCGTGCACCTCGTGGTGTCGCGCGCGACCGGCGATCGCGCCCCCGTGTGGCTGCAAGAAGGCACGGCCAAGCTCTTCGAGCGCAGCTGGCGCGAGCGCGACCCCGGCATGGAGCTCGACCCGGGAGGCCGCGCGCTGCTGGCCGACGCCACCGCCAAGGGCAAGCTATTGACGTTCGAGCAGATGCACCCATCGATCGCGATGCTTCCTTCGGAGGACGACGCGGCACTGGCGTTCGCTCAGGTCGCGACCTTCATGCAGCGGTACGTCGAACGCTACGGGCTCGACAAGCTGCGCGAGGCGTTCGTCTCGATCAAGAACGGGATGGACGCGCGCGAAGCGCTCAGCAAGGCAGCCGCCGTGCCCTTCGCCAAGCTCGAGAGTGAGTGGAGGGCGTCGCTCCCGACCAAGAGCGACGGCCCTCTGCTGCATCGCCTCAAGCGCAGATTCAGGCGAGGCGACGGGCCGAGCGACGAGAGCGCCGAGGTCACGGAGAGCGAAGCGCGGCGGCTGCTGCGGATCGGCGACCTGCTCTGGGACCGGGGTCGAGCGTCGGCGGCCGCGAAGGAGTACGAGAAGGCGCACCACGCGGACGGGCTCGATCCGATCGTGGCTGCGCGCTTCGGCCGCGCGGCCTTGCAGGCTGGCAACGCGCAGGCCGCCGCAGAAGCGCTCACGCCGCAGGTCCGGAGCTACCCGAGCCACGAGCCTTCGCAAGCGCTGCTCGGCGCCGCGCGCCTGCAGCTCGGCGAGCGCCAGGCAGCCCGCGACGCGCTCAGCGAGGCCATCTGGCTCAACCCGTTCGATCCCCAGCCGCACTGCGACCTGGCACGCGCGAGCGACGATCCTGCGCAGGCCAAACGCGAGCAGCTGGCCTGTGACGCGCTGAGGTGAGATCTCACTCGCCGAAGGCCAGGAACGGACGCACGTCGAGAGCGGCGGGTTGTGCCGGATCGGCGAGCGCGGCCTGCAGTGCGCGCAACTGCAGGTCTTGCGGCTGCAGGCGTAACGCGGCGCGCAGAGACGCGTCGGCGTGCGCGCGCTCTCCGCGAGCAGCGTAGAACACCGCATCCATATAATGCAGCCACAGCAGCTGCCGCGAGGTCTCGACCTCGCTGACGCCGGCCCCGAGATCGCGCTCGATCCTCTGGTACACGCGACCTTGGAGTAACGCGGCCGGCGTGAGCATCGCGGTCGCCGTGTCGGGCTGCACGCTGGCGAAGAGCAGGCCCATCGGCAAGAGGGTGCGGAAAGCGTCAGGAGGCAGATGGGTGTCGAGCTCGGTCAAGACCGGACGGCGCTCCGCGAGCCGCGACAACGCGGCGTAACTGACTTGCTCGGTGCCGAGAAAGGCGGCGACGATCTCCTTCAGGTCTGGGTACCTGCGCACGACAGCTTCGGCCACGCCTGGATAGCGCAGAAACGGCACCGGTATGACTTCGATGTCGGGCCGCACCACATCGGTCGCAGCCAGCTCCAGGTGGCGGAACACGGTCTGCGGCGTCGTCGCGACCACCACGCTGCGCGTCGGCAGATCGCGCTCGCGATAATCGTCGAACAAATCGGTGGCATGAAAGCGCGAGAGATCGAAGCGCGAATACCCGCGACCGACGCCGAGCGCCAACACCAGCGCGGCGACCGCCCAAAGGGGAAAGCGCAACCGGCGCTCGATGCTCGATCCCGCAGGCGCGAACGAAGCGGCAGCTGCGATCGCGGCGCTCGCGAGCACCGCCACGGCCGCGAAACCCGAGGTCATGTACGCGATCGCGTCGGGGTTGCCGCGCAACGCGGTCAACCATGGCCTGATGCCGAACATCGGCAGCGCGCACGCCAGCCAGAGCCCGCAGATGCGGCGGCTCTCGGGCTTGCGCAACCCGACATACGCGCCAAACAGCGCGAGCAGCAAGAACACGCCGTGCATGTGATCGACGAGCTCGACGAGCGCATCGGCGTAGCGCTCGGACAGCGGCTGCGGCGACTTCGCGCCCATGTAGCGCGTGTAGACCTGCGCGCTCACCACCCAATACAAGCGCGCGAGCGTACGCGGGTCGCCGAAGTTCGCCAGCGGGTGGCGCGCGGCGCGAACAGGCAGATACGCGTACACGCACAGCCCGAGCAACCCCAGGCCCGTGCACACGAGCAACGGCCGCAAGCCCGTGCGAGCCGCTGCACGCAAGGTCGAGAACGCCAAGGCCGGAAACATGAAGAACGCCATCACGTGATGGTTGGCGAGCCCGAGCCCGACTGCGAGCGTGGCCGCGTATAGCGGGCGCGGGTCTCGACCGCCGCGGCTCTCGAACGCGGCGAGGCGTTCCATCGCAAACAGCGACACGAGCGCTTGCAGCGCGTAGACCTCGGGGCGAATGGCTTGAAACCACACGGCGTAGCCGAAGCCGGAGAGCCACGCGCCGCACAGCGCGATCGGCGTCACGAGCGCGTCGGAGCGCACACCCAAGCTGCGCACCGTGATCTCACCGGCGCGGAACAGCAACAAGCAA
>JBIOJD010000008.1:0-25424 GCA_044450485.1 Polyangiales bacterium
GAGCTTGCCGTCGCGCGAGAACGCGAGCCCGTGTCGCAGCCCGGATGCGCTGGCAAAGGTGGCGCGCTCGGTGACCTCGCTGTGACCGTCGTGGTTGTCGTCCCACAGCACCATCACGGCGCCGTTGTTCACGAACAGGTCGCCGTTCGGCGAGAACGCGATGTCCCGCGGCGCCCCGAGCCTGTCGGCGAACACGTAGACGCACAGTTGCGGATCCGAGACGTACGCCGAGTACGGGCTCGTGCCTTTGCACGTGTCCGGCACTGGACCGGCGCCCGTGCTGCCAGGGGATCCGCCGGCCGCATCGAGCTCGGCTGTGACACCAGGCTTCGGGGCCAGGCCGGGCTGGCCGGGCGCAGCACCAGGCGCGCTCGGCGTTGCCGCGGAGGGCTTGTTCGCCCCCGCATCCTTGGTATTGCTGCAACCGAGCGCGAGCGCGACTACGGTCACAGCGGCGAGCACCGGCCTCGGCATCGGCCAAGGATGCGGACTGCGCTGCATGCATGCAAGACATCCCATGGGGACGCGCCCGCGATTGACGTCCGAAGCAGGGTTCAGCGTTCGGGTGGCCTCGGCGCCGCCGATCGGCAATAATGGCCTGGGGTCGGTGTGTTGGCTGGGCGGAGGCTCGGGCAGAGGCACAGTGCGCTTTTCGTTCGAGCAGTTCGAGCTGGACACCGAGCGCCGTGAGCTTCGCTGCAGCGGCGAGCGCGTTCGAGTCGATCCGCTGGTCGTGGACCTGCTCGGGTGTCTGGTGGCCCATGGCGGGGAGCTGGTCACGTATGAGCAATTGATCGCCGAGGTTTGGCAGGGCCGGGCGGTCGCCGACAACGTGATCAGCGTGTCAATGGCCAAGCTGCGCCGCGCGCTCGGCCAGCATGACGACGGCGAGCCGTACGTCTTGAACGTGTACGGCCGCGGCTACCGCTTCGTGCCCAAGGTCTCGCGGATGGGCGAGGGTGCGCCGCTCGAGCGTCCGACGCCGGCCACCCAGAGCGTGACGGGTCCGCCGTTCGTCGGCCGCCACGCCGTGCTCGCCGAGCTGCGCGCCGCGCTGCGCGAGGCCGCCTCCTCGCGCGGGAAGCTGTGCGTGCTGATCGGCGAGCCGGGCATCGGCAAGACCCGCACCGTCGAGGCGCTCGAGCAGAAGCCGGAGAACGCGAGCGCGCCCTTCGCGTGGGCGCGCATGCGAGCGCTCGAGGGCGCTCCTCCGCTGTGGCCCATGGTCCAGGCTTTGCGCGAGGTGCTCACCAGGGTCACGCCGGCGCGCGCGGCGCAGAGCCTCGGCCCGAGCTACGCGGAGCTCGGCCGCATCCTGCCCGAGCTCTCGCGCACGCAGGCCGACGTGCGCGACGCGGCGGCGCGCTACCGCACCTACGACGCGGTCTTGCGTTTGCTGGCGCTCGCGGGCGAGGCCGGCCCGTGCGTGCTCGTGCTCGACGACTTGCAGGACAGCGACGAAGGCTCGCTCGAGCTGCTGGCCTACCTCACGCCCGAGCTCGGCCGCTTGCCCTTGTTGCTGCTCGCGACCATGCGCAGCGGCGAGCGACCCGAGCACGCTGGCTCGCGCTCGCGGCTCGGCTATGTGCTCGGCCATCGCAACTGCGCGCGCATCGAGCTCGGTCGGCTCTCGGCGCAAGAGGTCGCGAGCTACACCGAGCAGCTGCTGGGACGCTGCGAGCCTGCGCTCGCGCAGGCCGTGTTCGACAAGAGCGAGGGCAACCCGTTCTTGATGTCCGAGCTGTTGCGCCGCGCGCGCGAGAGCAGCGGTGGAGTGCCGGTGGCGCTCACGCTGCCCGGTCCTGCGCTCGAGCTGATGCGGCAGCGCGTCCGCAAGCTCGACGAGCAGGCGCGCGGCTTGCTCTCGTGCGCCGCGCTGATCGGGCGCAGCTTCGACCTCGGGCTGCTCGGGGCCGTGACCGATCAGTCGGTGCCGCGCATGCTCGAGCAGCTCGAGGACGCTCTGGCCACCGACGTGATCGTGGCCGCGCACGACGACCCGAACCGCTTCGCGTTCGCGCACGAGCTGATGCGTGAGGTGCTGTGCGAAGCGCTCTCCGCGGCGGTGCAACGCAAGTTGCGCCTGCGCATCGGCGAGACGCTGGAGCGTCGGCGCAAGCTCGGTGCCGAAGTCAGAGCCGCCGAGCTCGCGCACCACTTCTTGGCTGCGCTGCCCGAGGGGGACACCGAGCGCGCGCTGCGCTATGCCGTGCTTGCGGCAGAAGACGCCAGTGCTGCGCTCGCCTACGCCGACGCCGCCGAGTTCTTGCGCCGGGCGCTCGCCGCGCTCGACCTGCTGCCCGATCCCTCTCCGCGCATGCGCTGCGATCTGCTTTGTCAGCTCGCGGTGCACGTGCGGCCGTGCGATGTGCCTGCTGCCGTGCACGCGCTCGAGCGCGCTGCAGCCATCGCCCGCGAGCACAGCTTCGGCGACGTCCTTGCGTTTGCGGGTATCGTGATGTCGCCCGGGCCCGGCGTGGTCGCGAACAGCGGCGCCGACCGCGCGCTCGAGGACGCGCTGCGTACGCTCTCGCAAGGGCAGATCTACGAGCGCGCGCGCGTGCTCGCGCATCTGTCGTGGACCGGGCCGAACTGCTTCGACCGCGAGCGCAGCGGCGAGCTCGTGGCCGAAGCTTACGAGCAAGCGCGCGCTTCCGGCTCGCAGAACGCGCTGATCGATGCGCTGTGGGCCAAGCTCCACCTCCGCGCAGGACCCGAGCGCTCCGACGCCGAGACGCACCGCTTGATCGCCGAGGTGAGCCGGCTCTGCGCGAGCGAGCCGCACCACGCGCGGGCACGTTCGGCCTTCGAGCTAGGGATGTTTCGCGCCGTGCACGCGACGCAGCGCGGCGACCGCGCGGGCGTGAACCTCGCGCTCCAGGCGCTCGATCGCACGGCCGAGGAGTTCCCGTACGTCGAGCTGTCGTGGCACCACAGGCGGCTGCAGGTCGTCGACCGGATGAACCGCGGCGAGCTGCTCGGGATCGAGCCCGAGCTGCGCGCGCTGCGCGAAGAAGGCGCTCACTACCGTCTGCTCGCACAGGAGATGATCTCTGGATATGACCTGCTCGTTTGGGTGATGCAGACCGTGGTCATTGGGCAAGTGCCGGAGCATTGGCTGGGGCCCGCGCGACCCGATTCGGGCGATCCGCCGAACATGCTCGCGCTCAAGCTGCGCACCCAGCTCGAGCTCGGCCGGTCAGAGGCCGCGCGCGCGATTCTCGCGGACTTCGCCAGCCGCGGCTTGCGCCGCTTGCCCTGCGACCGCGACTACCTCGGCACGCTGACGCACCTGGCGGCCGCCGCCGCGGCGCTGGGCGAGCACGAGCACGCCAAGACCTTGCACGAGCTGCTCGCGCCCTATGCCGACTACTTCGCGGCCGACATCTCGCTGCATTGTCGTGGCTCGATCGCCCACTGGCTCGGCCTGCTCGACCGTTCGCTCGGCCGACTGCCCAACGCCGTCGCATCGCTCGAACGCGCCGTGCGCAACAACGACACCTTCGGCCTGCTGCCACGCGCCGTCGAGAGCCGCTACGAGCTCGCCCTCATCCTCTCGCAGCTCTCGGACCCCGCCTCCCACCAACGCGCCGCCACCCTCTGCGCCCAAGCCTCGACCGCCGCCTCCTCGATGGGCATGCGCCCCCTCCTCGAAAAGCTCCAACGCCTCACCGCTCAGCTCACCGAAGCCAAAGCCTCCTGAGCGAGCGCCTCACCTCACGACGGGACGCCACGCTCCGCGCAGTGAGGAGAGCTGGCGCCTTGCTAGCGGAAGCCGCGCTGAGGGTGAATCGTCGCTTCGCGACGAGAGGGGAGCGAAGCTCCCTTTCGCGTGGGGAGGGGCCCCGCTGAATTCACTTCAGCGGGGAGGGGCGGCGCGTGCCGCCCCTCTTGATTAGGGCGTGCAGCAGCCGCTTGCGGCTTTCTGCGCGATGCAGTTGTCCTTCATGATCTTCCAGACGGCGTTGGCCATCGCGGTCGAGCCCATGGAGTTTTCGTGGACGTCCTGCGCTGCGAAGTACTCGGGATGACCGTCGAAGATGGGGACGAGATCGAGGAAATGGCAACGCACCTTGCCGGAGGTCCTCATTTCAGCGGCGTCACACAGCGCTTTGGCCATGGGTAACGCATAGTCGAGGCTGGCATTGGGGTTCGCGCCGCCGAGGACCGTGTTGTTCGGGACGTGCGGGTAGAACAGGTACACGATGTCCTTCACGCCCGCGTCGCCCATCTTGTTCATCAGTGCAGTGGCAGCGTCGAGCGCCATCTTGACGATCATCTGGCAAACAGGATCGTTGGCCGGATCCATCTCGTCCTTGCAGTTCGCGTTGAAGGTCGCGTCGGGGATCAGGATGTCGTTGCCGCCGCCGTCCATCACCGCGGCCTTGATGTCCGGGTCGTCGGAGACTGCTTGATCGAACTCGGGTGGAATCAGCCCGATCCCGCCCGTGGCCATCGAGTAGCCACCCACCGCGTACATGCGCCACGTCTCGCCGGCGGCCGTGGCCATATCCGGGCCGAACGTGTGCGTGCCCCAGTTCAGGTACGAGTCGCCCAGGATGATCACCTGGCTGGCCTTGGTCGTGCACGGCGGCTTGTACGTGGGATCCGCCGGGGGGGTGCTGCCCGCCGCACCGGTCGAGCCTCCCGTGCCTCCGCTGGTGCCGCCTGTACCGCTGCTCGTGCCGCCCGTGCCCATCGCGATCATGCCCGAGCCGCCGGTGCCGCCCCCCAAGCTGCCGGCCGCGCCGCCAACCGGCCCGGAGCTACCCCCCGCTCCCGGGCTGACCCTTGTACCGCTGCCCGTGTTGGTCGGAGCACCCGGAGTCGTCGCACCACCACCTGGCGTCGTCGTTCCGGGTTGTTGCGCGCCCGGCGCCCCGGTCCCGCCGCCCAAGCCCCCGGTCGTGTTCCCATTGCCGTTGGCCGCCTTCGTGCACGCGAAGA
The DNA here is from genome assembly GCA_044450485.1 of Polyangiales bacterium. Classification (GTDB taxonomy): domain Bacteria; phylum Myxococcota_A; class Polyangia; order Polyangiales; family JAFGIB01; genus CAVZVA01. The sequence goes on from JBIOJD010000008.1 coordinate 4,948, forward strand.
GCGCGCACGCCACCGCTGCGATCAGATACGTCTGCCGTTTTGCACCAAGCATCAGTTGCTCCACCTTCGAGACACCCCGGATTGGCACAGACCGCCACCTCGCGGCCTGGCACGTTGTGGTCCATGGTGCGCGAATGCAGGCGGCGCGGCTTGCTACCAAGTCCTAAGAAGTCCTAACCCGAGGCCGCTATTGACCACTTGGCGAGCCTCTGGAGTCAGCGACCCCCAGGTCCCTATTGTTTCGCACGTGATAACCCCGAGCCGGGGAATCTGGCCGGTGCGATCTCAACCCCCGTAGTACATCTTCTCGCCCAGGTCCTTGAGCCACAGCGTCACGTCGTCGGCCCGGCCGGCGGGGGCTGCCGTCACGCCCGCATCCACGACCTCCCCGACGACCGCCGAGTGATCGCCCAAGCTGACGATCTCGCGCACGCGGCATTCGACGTAGGCAGGCAGGTTCGTGAGAATGGGCGAGCCGGTGCTGCCTTTGCGGTAGGGCTGACCGCTCAGCGTGTCGCCCTGCTTCTGGGTGGGCTTGAAGAACGCATAGGCGACGTCCTTGTGATTCTTGCCGAGCACGTTGAGCGCGAACGCGCGCGTCTGCGCGATCAGCGGGTGCGCGCCGGAGTCGGCCTTCACGCCGACCACGATCAGCGGCGGCTCGAACGAGACTTGCGTCACCCAGTTCACGGTCGCCGCTGCGGCTTCGCCTGCCGCGTTCTCGGCCGTCAGCACGTACAAGCCGTAGGGGATCATCCGCAGAGCGGTCTTCTTGGCATTCGCATCCATGCTCGCCTCCTGTGCGCCTGCCGATGGTACACGAGGCCGCACGGTTCGCAGCAAGCGGTTCACGGCCGGCTGCTTTGGCGTTATCGTCCGGCGCCATGCGCTACGCACTTTCTCTCGGTCTCGGTCTCTGCGTGCTCGGGCTCTGCGCCTGCGCCAAGCCCGCGGTCACGACCACGCCTGCTCGATCCGCCGCCAGCGTCGATGCCGCACGCCTCGACGGCGCAGACCAAGACCGCGACAACTGGCTCACGCACGGCCGAAACTACGGCGAGCAGCGCTTCTCGCCGCTCGATCAAATCAACGCCGGCAACGTGAGCACGCTCGGCTTGGCGTGGGCGCTCGATCTCGACACCAGCCGCGGCCAAGAAGCCACGCCGCTCGTCGTCGACGGCGTCATGTACTCGACGAGCGCGTGGAGCAAGGTGCAGGCGATCGACGCGGCGAGCGGCCGGTTGCTGTGGCAATACGATCCGCAGGTGCCCGGTGAGACCGGCATCAAGGCGTGCTGCGACGTGGTCAATCGCGGGGTCGCGGTGTGGCAAGGCCGCGTGTACGTGGGCACGCTCGACGGCCGCTTGGTCGCGATCGACGCTGCGAGCGGCAAGGAAGTCTGGTCGGTGGTGACCGTGGATCAGACCAAGAAGTACACGATCACGGGCGCACCGCGAATCATCAAGGGCCGCGTGCTGATCGGCAACGGAGGCGCCGAGTTCGGCGTGCGCGGCTACATCTCGGCGTACGACGCGAACGATGGCAAGCTGCTGTGGCGCTTCTACACGGTCCCGGGTGATCCATCGCAGCCGTTCGAGTCGGACGCGATGAAGACCGCGGCCGCGACCTGGAGCGGTGAATGGTGGAAGCTCGGCGGCGGCGGCACGGTTTGGGACTCGATGGCCTACGACGCGAGCCTCGACTTGCTCTACATCGGCACGGGCAATGGCTCGCCCTGGAATCAGCGCATCCGCAGTCCGGGCGGCGGCGACAACCTGTACTTGTCCTCGATCGTCGCGCTGCGGCCCGAGACCGGCGAGTACGTCTGGCACTATCAAACCACGCCAGGCGAGTCGTGGGACTACACAGCCACGCAGCACATCATCCTCGCCGACGTCGCGCTCGGTGGCGAGGCGCGCAGAGTGCTGATGCAAGCGCCGAAGAACGGCTTCTTCTACGTGCTCGATCGCACGACCGGTAAGCTGCTCTCCGCCAAGCCGTTCACCACCATCAACTGGGCGACCGATGTGGATCTGGCGACCGGGCGGCCGCTGATCAATCCCGACGCGCAGTACGCGCAAACGGGCAAGCCGTGGTTCGCGATGCCGGGCCCGCTCGGCGCGCACAACTGGCAGCCGATGTCGTGGAGCCCGCAGACGCGCTTGGTCTACATCCCCGCGCAAGACATCCCGTTCGCGTACGCGGACGACAAGAACTTCGCGCCCAATCCGCTGGCCTTCAACATCGGCATCGACATCAACGCGGCCGCGATGCCGGCCGACGCGCAGGCCAAGGCGCAACTGCTGGCCACGGTGCGCGGCTATCTCAAGGCCTGGGACCCGGTCGCGCAAAAGGAAGTCTGGCGCGTGGAGGAGCCCGGACCGTGGAACGGCGGCGTGGTCTCGACCGGGGGCAATCTGGTGTTCGCGGGCAACGCGGCGGGCTTTCTCAACGCGTACTCGGCCGACAAAGGCAAGAAGCTCTGGTCGTTCCAGACGCAGACCGGCGTGATCGCCGCGCCCATCAGCTATGCGGTCGGCGGTCAGCAGTACGTCGCGGTCGTCGCCGGTTGGGGCGGTGCGTTTCCGCTCACCGCGGGCGAGGTCGCGCTCAAAGGCTCGCTGCCGCAGAACCACAGCCGGGTGCTCGCGTTTCGCCTCGGCGGCACTGCGTCCTTGCCACCCGTGCCGCCTGCGCAGCAGCCGACCAAGCCGCCTGCGCGCTTCGGCGAGCAGGCGCAGCTCGGGGTTGGGGCGCTGGTTTACGGCGGCTACTGCTCGGTGTGTCACGGCCCCGCTGTCGTGGCCGCTGGCGTGCTGCCGGATTTGCGCTGGTCACCGATGATCGCGTCGCCCGACGCCTGGCACAAGGTCGTGCTCGAGGGCACGCGCCAAAAGCAAGGCATGGTGAGCTTCGCGCAGGTGCTCACGCCCGAGCTCGCGGAGCTCGTACGAGCGTTCGTCGTGAGCCGCGCAAACGACAGCTACCAAGATCCAAACGCACCGGCGCAGCCTGCGGCAGCTCCGGCGGCCGCAGCTGCTCAACCAGCCGCACCTGCGCCAGCCGCAGCGCCTGCAGCGCCCGGCAAGGCCGCGCACACGCCCGCGGAAAAGACCGCGCCGGCCAAGCCTGCCACCAAAGGCGCGCCAGCGGAGAAGCCCGCTGCTGCCGTGTCCGCGCCCGGTGCCGAGAAGGCGCCGGCCGCCGCACCCGCGCCGACCGCCGCCTGCGGCGACAAAGGTCAGCCCCAGTGCCCGCTCCAAGGCTTCATGGAGCACACCCTGCAAGCGGCGGTCGATGCGAACGATGGCGCTGCTCTCGCTCGCGCGCTCAATCGCGTTGCGGGCTTCGTGCCCGACCCGAGCTGGAACAGCGGCGCGCAGGGCTGGTCGAGCCTCGCGCAGAGCGGCGCAAAAGCTGCGGAGAGTGGCGATCTCGCGACCGCGAAGCAGAGCTGCAAGGGTTGCCACAAGGCCTGGCGCAGCAAGTACCGCGCGACCTTCCGGCCGCGGGCCCTGCCGTAGGACCGCGCGCGCTCAACCCATTGCCGCCAGACTGTGCTCTGCGCGCTGGACGAAGCGGCCCCGCCCGGGACCCCGCCGCGCAGCGCGCACCAGCAACCACGCGATCAGGGCTTCGCCGGCGAGCAAGTGGTACGAGAACGGATACAAGTCGAACGTCGGCGTAGCGAGAACCAAGAACCACGCGAGCAGCCAGAGCACCGCATCGGTCGCATCTTCGAGCTTGCCCAGCAAGACGAGAAACGTCGGCACGATCAGCACCGGGTGGTGCTCCCAGACCAGCGGCGACACGCTCATCATGAGCAGCAGCAGCACCGGGTAACTGTCGAGCGCCACCGCCTCGGCGCCGCCGCGACCCGCGCTGAACGCGCGCCGGCGCACAGCGAGGCGCCAGAGCCACAGCAGCGCGACGAGCACGAGCGCGCGCGTGACCAGGGTCGGTATCCGCATCGCCGCAGGATCGTGGCCCAGCAGCACGCTCGTCGCGCGGAGAAACGAATCGATCGAATTTTCCCGGTACTCGATCGGATTGGCGCGGTAGATGTGGGCGACGTTGGACAGGTACTCGGAGTAGTGAACGAAGCCGTTGGCGTAGCTGGTCAAGGCCACGATGCCGAGCGCGGCAGCGGCAAACCACGCGAGCCACTTCCAGTCGCGTGCAAACACGAACGGCAAGACGAGCACCAACGGCGAAGTCTTGAGGTGGGCGGCAACCCCGAGCGCGATCGCCGAGAGCCACGGTTGAACCGGGTAAAGCAAAAGGCTCAGCAACGCCAGGTTCGCTACGTGGAAGTTCGTTTGCACGTAGAACAGCGTGCGCAAGACTGCGACGTTGACGACGAGCATCGCGAACGTGGCGAGCGTCGCGGCTCGATGCGAGAAACCGTAGCGCAGCAGGGTGCGCTGCAGCAGCGCGAAGAACAGCACCAGCGATCCGAAGTTCGCGACGAAGCACACGACGAACATGGTCTGTTGGTCGGCGGAAGCCAGCGGCTGCAGCAACGTCGCGAACAGCGGCGGATACAGGTAGCGCGGGTGCAGGGCTTGCCCATGGGCGAGGTTCCAAGCAGCGCCTGCGAAGTCGAAGAAATCGCCGTACTCGGTGCGTTCGCGCATCACGTTGAGGTAGAGCAGTGCGAGCGCGTGCAGCGCGCCCACGAAGAGCAAACGGTCGAGGCTTCGACCTGCCCGGCGGAGCTGCACCAGCAGACTGCCGAGCGTCAGCCACGCGAGCAGCGTGCACACGAGTGTGACTCTGAGGTTCGAGATCGGACCCGAGCGCAACACATCGAGTGTCGCGTGACCGGTGCTTCGAAATACGGCATCCCACAGACCTACCGCAGCCGCGCTGCATGCGAGGTATGCGTACGACGCGCTGTGCCACGCCCGTCCGGTCCGCCCTTCGCGGATAGCGAGCGCGGCTGACCCAAGCAACGCGACCGCAGCCGCCGCGGAAAGCCACCCGGGCTCGAGCGAAGACGCCGGCACGACCACGCTGGTATCACGGCGAGATGGCGACAGCCATCGAAGCTGCGCGTCAGTCGCTCGGTACGGGCATGCCCCCAGTGTCCTCGAGGTAGCCCAGGGCAACGCGTCCGAGCGGGTCCGACGCGCCGTTCTGCAGAGCGACCGGCGGTGCCGACGCCTTGGTCTGGTCGTATTGGAAGAACCCGTGGCCGAGCTCGTCGATCAGCACCTTGCGGCGGCCGTCATAGGCGGCCACCAGATCGGCGATCAAGCGCTCATCGACGTCGAAGCGCCAGGTGTCGCTGAGCAGCACGCGTGCAGGCGCGCTCGGCTGCGCGATGAGAGGCGCGAGGTCGATGCCGTCGAGATCGTTCGGCCCAGGCGTGTCCGTGAGCGCGAGAACGGTTGGTGCCAGGTCCAGCAAGCTCGCCAGCGCGCCCACATCGCCGGCCGGCCAGCCCGGCACCTGCGCGATCATCGGAATGTGAATCAGCTCTTCGGCCAGCGAGTAGCCGTGGTGCCGCCCGCCGCGCGGCAGCTCCTCGCCGTGGTCCGCGGTCACGAACACCGCCGTCGTGGCTTTGCGGCGATCGAGCGCTGCGAGCAGGCGTCCGAGCTGCAGATCGAGGTAGCGCACCTCGTGGTCGTAGCCGTCGGCGACCGACGGGCCATACGTGGGGATGCCGGGGTGATGCTCGTTCGGACCGTGCACGCCGAAGAAATGCACCCACAGGAAGAAACGTTTCCCCGGAGGCATGCGCTCGAGGGCAGTGATCGCGAGCGTTGCCGTGTCAGCGTCGTCGCGGGCTGAGCTCGGCCCAGGGTTGACCTCGGTGTAGGACTCGAAGCCCACGTCGATGCCGGTGCCGCGCCGTAGGATCTCGCCGGGACCATCGTCGACCACGGCGGCGGTGTACATCCCGCGGCGCGAGAGCCAGCGCGGCAGAGGCACGTGCGGGTCGTCGGAAGGAAAGGCGAAGAGCCAGACCGGGGTCTCGCCCGGCTTCATCTGCGGAGCGAGCGGCGCGTGCAACAAGCGACCGGTGCTGGTTTGATAGAAGCGCCGCCAGCGCAGACGCCGCGGGTAGACGCCGCGCAGCATCGACGGCAAGGCCAAGCTCGTCCAGCCGCCAGGCGTGTACGCGCGGTCGAAGATCGTGCCGTGCCGCGCCCACGCATCGAGGGTAGGCGTGAGCAAGCGCCGCGGAGGGCCGCCACCGGGCGTGTACACGCCCACGCGGTCGCGCCGCAGCGAATCGACCGTGATCAGCACGATGTCGAGCTGCGCGGGCTTGGTCGGCACGGGCACTTGCGTCGTGGGCACGATCTTGCGATGCGCGTCGCCCATCGCGCAGTTGTCGTCGATGCCGTTGTCCGGGATCTCGGCAGCGCCCGGGTGCACGCGCGGATTCCACGGCGCGCAGTCGCCGCCGCCGAGCCACGAGGAATAGCCATCGCGGTCGTAGTCGAGCGCGTCGCGCGCCGCAGCCAGCACCATGGCAGGCCACGGGCGCGCGGCGAAGGCCTGCAAAGTGCGCGGTGCGTTCTCGTCGAGCGTGCGCAGCACGTAGGCGAGCAACAAGCAGAGCGCGAGCGCGCGCAGCGCGCCGAACGTCGGCAGTCGCACCAGATCGTGGCTGAGCGCGAGCCCGAACATGCCCAGAAACAGCGCGCCCATGCGCAGCGCGAAGTGCGCAAGCGGATAGAGCCCGGTGTATTGGGTCGCGTCGGCCCAGCCGAACAGCATGGCGGTACCGAGCAGCGCGCACGAGATCGCGAGCCGCGCACGTGGATTGCGCTCGGGCAGGAGCGCGCGACCTTCGCGGCCGACCGGCTGCATGCCGCACGAGAGCGCGCTCGCAAGCACGGCAAGCAGGGTGCAGCCCACGATCACGGCGAGCGCGAGCCGGCTGTACGTCCCCTGTAGACGCTTGGTCGCCCCGAGCAAGAACGCCAAGCGCGCGCTGACGGCGAAGCTCGCCGCGGACCAGACCGCGTAGGCCGAGCGCCCCGGCAAGAAGCGGAGGAGCCAGAACGCCAACCTCCACACGAGCCCGTACAGCGCGCCTACGCCCAGCGCCAGGCCGGCAAGGCACACGGCGAAATGCACGCGGATCGGCTCGCCATCGGCAGCAACGTCGATCACACAACCGCAGAGCAAAGCGAGCGCGCACGCGCTCGCGAGCGGGCTGCTCGGCCAGCGGGGCTCGTTCAATCGAAAAGCCACTGCGCGGCGAAGTCTGCCATCACCCGGTCGCGCTGTCCCGTGGAGCGCGCAGCCGACCGACTTCAGGCTCGTCGGTGTTGAAGGGCCTTCCGGACCTTGTCGATCAGGTCCGAGGCCTTGAACGGCTTGGTGATGTAGTGGCGCGCGCCGGCGTTGATGCCGGTGATCATGTCGAGAGGGCCGCTTTTCGCCGTGAGCATCACCAGCGGGATGTTGCCGATCGACGGATCGTTCTTCAGCGTCTTGGCCAGCGTGACCCCATCCATGCGCGGCATCATCACGTCGGTCACGATCACGTCGGGCTTGAAGCCCTGCTTGAGCAGGTCGTAGGCCTCTTGGCCGTCCTTGGCCAAGGTCACTTCGCCCACGCTCTTGAGCATGGTCTTCATCATCAGGAGCAGATCGGCGTCGTCCTCGACGACGAGGATCTTGGGTAGGACTTGGCCGGTGACGGGGTCGATCGCCATGGTTTGCTCAGCTCGTGCTCGCCGTGGCCAAGGGCCAGGGCTTGGCGTCCTCGATCAGCATGTTGGGTAGCCCGTCGTCCTCCGCGAAGAACAGGCGGCAGGCCTCACATGCGAAGCCCTCGGGTCGTTCGATGCGCCGCAACGAGCCGTGACACTTGGGACACGCCAGCAAAGCGAGCAGTGAGGGATCTTGCGGCACCGAAGTCCTCTTCTCCAAGTCTAACACGGTTGCGTACATGGAAGCCTATCTAGCCTCGATCAGCGCTTCGCGGCGTCCACCGGCCTTGGCGCTCGGAGGACCCACCACGCCCTCCTTTTCCATACGCTCGACCAGCTTCGCGGCCTTGTTGTAGCCGATGCCCAAGTTGCGCTGGATGTGGCTGATCGAGCAGTAGCCGGCCTGGGCCACCAGCGCCACGGCCCGGTCGTAGAGCGGATCATCGGAGGCGGGCAGGCCCGAGCCTTCGTCGCCTTGCTCCTCGTCCCGAGGCTTCAGGATGTTCTCGTCGTAGATGGGCTCGCCTTGCAGCCGCAGGAAGTCGCACACCCCCTTGACCTCGTCCTCGCTGATGAACGCGCAGTGCACGCGCTGGAGATCGCTCGTGCCCGGCATGAGCGCGAGCATGTCGCCGTTGCCGAGCAGGTGCTCGGCACCGTTGCGTCCGAGGATGGTCTTGCTGTCCTCGCGCTGGGTGACCTTGAAGCCGATGCGCGCCACGAAATTCGCCTTGATCATGCCTGTGATGACATCGACGCTCGGCCGCTGCGTGGCGAGGATCACGTGGATGCCAGCAGCGCGGGCTTTCTGTGCCAAGCGCGCAATCGCGGACTCCACGTCCTTGGCCGCGACCATCATCAAGTCCGCGAACTCATCCACCACCACCACCACGCTCGGAAGCTTCGCAGGCGGCTCCGAGCACGCGTCCGGTGTCTCGTTCGGTTCTGGGTCGACCAGCACTTCTTCGCCGTTCGGCCCCACCGTACGCAGCTTGCCCGCGCGCTTGGGCATGAACTGCTCCATGCTGATCTCGCCGCGCAGCACGCGGTCCACGCGCGCGTTGTACGAGACCAGGTTGCGCGCGCCCACGTCCGCGAAGAGCTGATAGCGCCGCTCCATCTCGTCCACGGCCCAGCGCAGCGCGAGCGACGCCTTCTTCATGTCGGTGACCACCGGCAGCAGCATGTGCGGGATGCCGTCGAACACAGCGAGCTCGACCACCTTGGGATCGATCATCAACAACCGCACTTGCTCGGGCGTCTTCTTCATCAAGAGCGATGTGAGCATCACGTTGAGCCCCACGCTCTTGCCGGAGCCAGTCGCGCCGGCGACGAGCAGGTGCGGCATCTTGCTCAAGTCGCCGTAGACGGGCTGGCCTGCGATGTCCTTGCCGAACGCCACGGGCAGCAGACCGTCGAGCTTGCGCCAGCGCTCGTCCTCGAGCAGCTCGCGGAGCTGCACGGTTTGGCGCTGCTTGTTCGGCAGCTCGAAGCCCACGCGCGCCTTGCCGGGGATCGGCGCCACGATGCGGACCTTCTCGGCGGCCAGCGCCATCGCGAGATCGTCGGACAAGCTCGCGATCTTCGAGATCTTCGTGCCGCTCTGCGGCTCGAACTCGTACATGGTCACGACCGGGCCCGGGTGGATCTCGTCGACCCGACCACGCACGCCGTAGGCCGCCAGCTTGTCGACCAGTCGCAGCGCGTTGTCCTTGAGCGTCTGCTCGTCGATGCGCAGCACGCTCTCGCCCGGCTCCGCGAGCAGGCTCGACGGCGGCAGCATGAACGTGCGGCCGTCGCTCCCGGTGTGCGTCGCGAGCCCGTGCTCGCCGCGCGTGGGCTTGCGCTGCGGCTCCATTTTGGGCGCGACGATCGTGGGCCCGCGCTTCTCCTTGGCGGGTGCAGCCTTCACCGCGGCTGCGGGGGCGACCGCTCCTTGGCCTCGTTCTTCGCCGTCGACCTCGAGCTCGTCGTCGTCCTCTTCGTCGTCGGTGTCGAGCGCGCCTTCGAGCGGCTGCGCCACGCCGGGCAGCGTTTGGCGCGCGAGCGCTTCGGCCAGTGCCGGACCGATCGGTGCGGCTTGATCACCGACCGACGTGATCTTCGGCTCTTGCGCGGCGCGCGCTGCTTCGCGCTCCTGCGCCTCGATTGTCTTTGCCTCACGCCACGCCGTCGCGAGCGATTGGGCGCCTTGCCGCGTCGAGCTATACGCCTGGCCCAACCCGGCTTGCAGCGACCGTCGCACGCTGCCCGAGACCGCGACGATCGACACCCGCGTGCGCAGCACCAGGTTCACGAGCAGCGTCGCCACGCACACCACGTACGCGCCCGCGGTGCCGACCAACGAGCGCAGCACTTCGCCGAGCACTTCGCCCGTCACGCCGCCCGGCGGGTGCCCGCCGAAGAAGCTGCGCTCGGGCAAGAGCAGGTGCAGCAGGCCGCAGCCCACGAGCACGACACACACGAGCGATGCCAGTCGAAGCAGCCAACCGTCGCTGCGCCGGATTCGAAACAAAGCGGCTGTGGCGACGGCGAGCTCGAGCGGTAGCCACACCACGCCGAGCCCGAATGCGCCGACGAGTGAGCGCGCGACCGCCTCACCGACCGGACCGATCCAGTTCTCGCCGCCGCGCTGATCGTACGAGCACAAGGCGAGCGTGAGCAGAACCGTGGCCGCGCCGACGAGGATCCCGAGGACCTCGTGCCTGCGCCCGATCACGTCGGCTGATGTAGGAGCTGTCGCTGATGCGCGCACGTGTGCCTACTTACTCCACGAGGCTAGCGGCCCACCTTCGAAAACGTCAACAATTCGGCCGAGTTGATCGTGACGCCAACTGCACGAAGAAGGCACGCCCCGCTGTACCAAAGGTGGCTGGCCCGTCCTGAGGGGTGAATCGCGGCTTCGCCGCGAGAGGGGAGCGAAGCTCCCGCTCCGCGTGGGGAGGGCCCCCGCTGAATTCACTTCAGCGGGGAGGGGCGGCGCGTGCCGCCCCTCATCACTACCCCTTGATTGCACAGCGGAATTCTCTACTATGGTCAGCCCAAACGGCACGGCTGGCTGTAGGCGGCAAGGACACCTTCACCAGGCTGCATCCCAGATGCTCGAGCAGCCTGTGTGGGGAGGGGCAATGCGACCTCGACTTCGCGATTTGATCCTCGGGCTAGGGCTGTTCGCCTTGGTCGCCACCGGCTGCAAGGTCGGCAAGGCTGACGTCGATACCTGGAAGGGCACCGTCAAGGGCCCAGGCAAGATGGTCGCGGTCATCCTGGCGGACAAGTACGACGTCGATTTGCGGAGCTATGCCGCGCTCGCTCTGGTCGACATGGAACGCCACGACGTCGATGGCGTGGCAGAGCTGCTCAACGTGATAGCCAAGGTCGACGCGACGACGCGTGACCAGGTCATCGCGGCGATCGTTCCGGGTCTGACTCAGCTCATGCAGGCCAGCGACGCGGCCGCGACGCCCGAAGGCCCTCCTGCACGGCAGGTGCGCGCCAAGGATGCGGCGTTCGCGCTCATCACCTACAGCTCGGCCGACAGCCGCAAGGCGCTCACGCAAGCGGTGATGAAATGGTACATGGCCGACTTCAACGGCCGTAGCCTCTCGGGCAACTACAGCGCGGAGCAAGTCGTGCGCGCGCTCGGATCGTCGGCCGCCACGATACTCGTCGACGGGCTGAGCGCCGAGCAGCCGCAGCAGGCGTTGGTCAAGCTCGCCGAGCTCATCGGGCAGCTCGGCGACGCCGATGCCAAGAAGCGCGCCGGGCAAAAGCTCGTGGCGATCGAAGTCGAGATGCGCAGCGACAACTTCCTGAAGTGGCTCAAGGCTCAAATCGTGGCGCAGCTCGGCGCGGCCGCCGCACAGGACGCGCAGCGCGTCGAGAAGACCGCGCAGCTCAACCGCGAGAAGTTCATCGACGAGGGTGCGATCCCGGCCATGGCCTATCTCGCCGACCAGGTCGAGGTCAGCTCGCGCTTGCTCGCGATCGCCGCCGAGAAGTCGCCCGCGCTCACCGAGCGGCGTACGCGCGCCCTGCGTGCGCTCGAGGGCAAGGTCAACGAGAGCCAGCTGCACGAGCTGTTGTCGCTCGCGCTCGATCCGAGCTCGCCCGCTGCGGTTCAGGACTACGCGTTCGATCGCGTGGGCGACATTCGCAGCCCCAAGGCGATTCCGCCGATGTGGCCGCTGGTGCAGGACGGCGAGAAGCAACGCGAGCGCTGGCGCGCGGGTGAGCTGGTGTTGGCGATCGGTGGTAGCTCGGTGCTTTCGGAGTTCTTCTCCAAGCTGCCAAAGGGCAATGACGTCCGCTACGAGCCCGAAGAGCTCGATGGCTACGCGGGGCGCATGGGGCAGATGAATCCCCTGCCGACTGCGGTGGCCAGCTCCGAGATCGGGTCCCCCAACTGGTGGGATCGCGTGATTGCGCTCGATTTTTTCCTGCGCAAAGGCACGGAGGCCGACCTTCCAGCGATGAGTCGCCTGCTTCAGGACAAGGCGGCGGTCAAGGGCAAGAACTGGCCGCCCGGCACGACCGTCGGCCAGCTTGCGAAGCAAGCGATCGACGGGTTACGAGAACGTTTGGGACGACCGCGCGGCTGACGCCGCAGGGCGTCTCGATGCGGGCAGCGTGAGCACATGACGACGCAGGATCAGAACAAAAAGACGCTCCGGCATTTTCAATGCCGCGATTATCTGTGGGAAATCTTCGAGCAGATGAGCGGAGAGCTCGAGTGCTCGACCGACTATCTGATCAACGAGGCGATGCGGCAGTACGCGCGCTCGCGCAACTACGGCACGAGCCGCCGCACCAACGCACCCTCGACGCAGCCCCCGCCCACCGGCTCGACGCCGGTCACCGGTAACATCGGCGGCGCGATCCCCTCGTTGCGCGAGAGCTTGCCGCAGCGTCCCGCAGCGCCTCTGCCGCCGCCGCGGCCCTCGCGCCCGTCGATGCCCACGCCGGCGATTCCTGCGCCGCGCCCGCCAGCCTCGATGTCGCCACCGCAACGTCCCGCTTCGACGGCCAGGCAGCCGAGCGCCGCGTCGATGCCGCCGCCATTTCCCGGTGGCTCGCGCGCGCCCGCGCAGCAGATGCCATCGCGCTCGCAGCTCTTCGTGATCTTCAACGGTCAGAAGATCCCGGTGAACAAGGACGAGTTCATCATCGGACGCGGCTCCAAGAGCGCCGATCTGGCGATCAAGGACGGCAACATCTCGCGCCGCCACGCGGCGGTGGTGTTCCACAACGGCGGCTACTACATGAAGGATCTCGGCAGCACGAACGGGATCGAGTACCAAGGCCGCCGCTTCGACAGCAAGCACATCGAAGAAGGCGACATCTTCCGCATCTGCGACTACGAGCTCCGCTTCACGTATCAGTGACGCGGGGTCGGATCGTGCTGGGCGGCTTCTCGGGCTCGGGCATCAGGATCGTGCTGGGACGGCTTGCCGTGTCCGGGCTCTGCGCGGGGGCCGCGCGGCGAGGTCGGATCGTGCTGGGCGGCTTCTCGGGCTCGTGGGCTCGGACGGGGGACGCACAGCTTGCATTTGCGGCGGTCACCAACGACCTGCAACTTCATTTCGCGCCGCGCAAGCTGTGCTCGGACGAGCGTGCCATTCGAGGTTTCTCGTAGCTTGCGAATGGCACGCTCGTACGCCCCCGTCCGAGCCCACGAGCCCGAGAAGCCTCACGTCATCCAACACCTTCATCGCAATGCTGGCCGCGACGTCCTCGATCATCAGGACTCGAGGCTTCGCGTGAGTCGGAGAGATCCATCACGACGCCATCCGCCTTTGCGCGGCTTGCTGAGCAAGCCTCGCATCCAAGCCTGCACCGACGTGAGGCTTGCCGGGTCCGGGCTCTGCGCGGGGGCGTAGAAGCGTGACATTCGCATGCGAAGAAAACCCGAATGGCGCGCTTCTGCGAGCGCGCCTTGCGCGGCGTAAGCTGATGTTGCGGTCTCGCCCCACCCGCCGCAATTGCAAGGCGCGCGGCCCCCGCGCAGAGCCCGGACACGGCAAGCCGTCCCAGCACGATCCTGATGATCGGACCGGCGCGTGTTCGGCCGTTACCGGCCCGCGATCAGACGTCTTGTTCGGGGACGGCTGGCGAGTCGGTGGAGGGGAGCTTGCGCAGGTCTGTGATCGCGACGCGGATGCAGCGTTGCACGATCCACGACAGCGAGCGATCGAGCCTGTCGGCTTCGCGCTGAATGTCCTTCAGCATCGACTCGGGAAAGTAGAGGCTCTGCTTGCGCTTGTCCGTGCTCATCCTGGTCCCTCCAAAAAGCGCTGCAGTCTAGCTTAGCCGAAGGTGCGGTTCAAAGAACGTCCCAAGTTGTGGGTATATCGTTTGGGGCTTTCCGGAGCTAGACGGGCCTGAACCGCCGCGCTTGACGCCCTACGAGGCCCCGCGCCAGCTTCGTCGGCAGATGCTTCATGGTGGTCGCGATCGCCGCATTGACCGCGCCGGGGACCACGAGCGTCCGCCCCCGCATCGCCGCGTCCACGCCCAGTCGCGCCACACTCTCGGCGTCGAGCCACATCGCGCTCGGCAACTTCGAGACTCGCTCGCGCATGCCGTTCACGTCGTGGAACTCCGAGAACGTGAAGCCCGGGCACACGGCGGTCGCATGCACCGACGTGCCGGCCAGCTCGAGCGACAGCGACTCGGTCAACTTGATCAAGAACGATTTCGCCGCTGCATAGAGCGTGGCACCGGGCGCGCCGTACACGAGCCCCGCGAGCGAGGCCACGTTGATGATTCGGCCCCAACCGCGCTGCACCATGCCAGGCAAGAACAAGTGGGTGAGGTGCGCGACGGCGGTGACCATCACCTGCAGGAACGCAGCCTGCTGCTCCCACGAGGTCTCCGAGTACGTGGTCGCGATGCCGTAGCCGGCGTTGTTGACGAGCACGTCGATCTCGATGCCGCGTGCTGCGATCTCGTCGAACAACGCCTGCGGCGCCTTCGGGTCCGCGAGATCCCCGGTGATCACCTCGATGCGAAGATCGCGCTCCGCCAGGAGCTCGCGCCGGACGTCAGCGAGGCGATCCCCCCGGCGCGCGGTGAGCACGAGGTCGTAGTCGAGGAGCGCGAGCTGATGAGCGAACGCCTTGCCGATTCCGGCCGATGCACCGGTCACGAGCGCGGTCCTGCGGCGAGTCGTGGACATGGCAGCCTCCCGTGCTGCCTCATACGCCCGCCTTGCGGGCTTGCAAAGTGGAACACCGCTGGTTGACCACCCAGCATCGCCGTTCTATGTGGCAGCCAGCGTGCCCATTTCCGAGCCGGCCTCCTTTGCACGGCGTTTCGGGGCGCTGCGGGCGCAGCGCGGGCCGTTCTGTTTGGGCCTCGATCCCAGCCCCGAGCTGCTCGCGGCCTGGGGCTTCAAGGACGACATCTGGGGCTTGCGCAACTTCTGCAACCGCGTCATCGACGCGGCCGCGCAGCAAGTGAGCGTGATCAAGCCCCAGTCCGCATACTTCGAGCGCTTCGGCGCAGCTGGGCTCGAAGTGCTCGCGGACATCATCGGCTCGATCCACGCGGTCGGCAGCCTCGCGCTGCTGGACGTGAAGCGCGGCGACATCGGCTCGACCAACGCCGCGTATGCGAGCGCGCTGCTCGGGCCCGACAGCGCGCTCGGCGCCGACGCCATCACGGTGCACGCGTACCTGGGGTTTGCTGCGCTCGAGCCGTTTCTGGCGCGCGCGCTTTCCACGGGCTGCGGCTTGTTCGTGGTCGTGCTGTCATCCAACCCCGAAGGGCGCACGCTGCAGAACGCGCGGGTCGCGTCCGGCCTCACCGTGGCGCAACATCTCTGCGCCGAGATCACGACCTACGACGAGCAGACCTGTCCCGAAGGAACCGGCCTGGTCGGCGCGGTCGTGGGGCTCACCGCGGATGGCGCGAGCGACATCGCCGGACGCCTGCCGCGCAGCCTGCTGTTGGCGCCTGGCCTCGGTGCGCAGGGCGGCACTTTCGAGCAGGTGGCGGAGCGTTTCGCCGCGGCCAAACAACGCGTGATGCCGAGCTCCTCGCGCAGCCTGCTCGCGCACGGCCCCGAGCTGCCCGCGCTGCAGAGGGCAATCCGCGAGCACTGCGCCCGAGCCGCGGACGCGCTGGGTTGAGAACATGGACGCCGAGCGACATGTCGTGATCACGGGTGGGACGGGCGCGCTGGGCGCGGCCGTGGTCGCGCGCATGCTGCGCGACTCCGTGCGCTGCCACGTGACCTACCTAGAGCCGCGCGAGCTCGAGCGCTTCGCGCACGCATCCTCGGTCGAGCTGCACCGCGTCGATTGCTGTGACGAGGCCCAGGTGCAGGCGCTCTACGCCGTGCTGCCGCGAGTGGATGCTTCGATTCACTTGGTGGGCGGTTTCGCCATGGCCCCTGTGACCGAGACATCGCTCGCGGATTTCGAGGCCATGCAGCGCCTCAATCTGCAGAGCGCGTTTCTGTGCTGCCGCGAGGCGATCAAGCGCATGCGACCAGCAGGTGGGCGCATCGTCAACGTCGCTGCGCGACCCGCGCTCGAGCCGGCTGCGGGCATGATCGCGTATGCGACTGCCAAGGCGGCGGTCGCAGCGCTCACCCGTGCGCTCGCGCTCGAGGTCATCGCAGACGGCATCCTCGTCAACGCCGTCGTGCCGTCCACGATGGACACTCCGGCGAACCGCCGCGCCATGCCCAAGGCGGACTTCGGCCGCTGGCCCACGGTCGAAGAAGTGGCGGAGGCCATCGCGTTCCTGGCTGGTCCGAGCAACGCGGTCAGCAGCGGCGCGCTGCTGCCGGTGTACGGTCGCGCATGAGATTGCTATCGTGCGCGGCAGGAGTGAGCGTGTGCCCAGACTGATCGAGAAGCCCACCCGCGTGCAGGCGGTCGGAACCAAGCCCAAGGCGATCGACGAATTCGTCGGGCGCGTGAACAGCGGCGATGGCGCGTTGAGCGTCGCGCTGATGCACAGCCCCGCCGGTTGGGTCGAGCCAGGACAGCGCCCGCTGTTCGACGAGTACACGCTCGTGCTCGAAGGCGCTCTGCGCATCGAGCACGAAGGCGGCGAGCTCCTCGTGCGTGCCGGCCAAGCCGTACACGCGAGACCAGGCGAGTGGGTCCGCTACAGCACACCCGACGGCGCGCGCTACGTCGCGATCTGCGTGCCCGCCTTCAGCCCCGACACCGTCCACCGCGACGACTGAGCGGTAACGACCCCTACCAGTCTTCGGGCTCGATCGAGTCTTCCTCTGCCGAGAGGTCGTCCTCGATCGCATCCTCGTCGAGCTCGGGCTCCGAGCCGAGCTCGGGCCCGTCGTCGATGCCCGCGTCGTCGAGCGCGAGATCGCGACTGCGATCCGGGATCACCGGTGTCGCCGGGCGCGGAGCAGGTCGTGCAGCGATCACGGCCGACTCGACCGAAACGACGACCACGGCCTTCTCTTTGCCGTTGGTCTGAGGCTTCGGCGTCTTCGGCTTGGGCGCGGCAGCCTTGGGCTTCGCGACGGCCTTGGGCTTGGGCGCGGCTTTGGCCTTCGGCGCGGCTTTGGCCTTCGGCGCAGCTTTGGCCTTCGGCGCGGCTTTGGCCTTCGGCGCAGCCTTGGGCTTGCTCGCCTTCTTCGCTGCTTTCTTCGGCGCAGCCTTTGCCTTTGCCTTGGGCTTGCTCGCCTTCTTTGCTGCTTTCTTCGGCGCAGCCTTGGGCTTGCCAGCCTTCTTCGTGACCTTCTTCTTCGCAGCCTTCTTCTTCGCAGCCTTCTTCTTGGTCGCCATGCCTGTGTTCTTCCTGCTCGGTTTGGGGCCTGATGGTACAGCGCGTTGCAAGAGACTCAAAGCGTAGAAGCAAAAACTTTGAGCACGAGCGTCTCCCCCTGCCCGAGCGTCGCGCAGCGGCGGCGTGAACCCTGAGGAGGCGGGGGGTCGCGCCGGGTCGTGAGCTGCCCTCCCCAGCGCTCGGCCCCCGGTATCGCGGCCACGGCAGGGCGTCTGCTCTCAGGCAACCGAATAACCGAGCGGGCAATCTGCCCCTGCGCGCCGGTGCGGGGGCAGCCCAAGTGCTGTAGAACGCGGCCGTGACCGAGGCCCCTCGCCATGCCGACCCCGGCCCCGCTCGGGGCGTGTTCTGCAACCGCACGCTCAACATGCGCTCGATTCGCGCGGTCGGCTGTGACATGGACTACACGCTCATCCACTACGACGTGCAGGCGTGGGAGCGCCGCGCGTACGAGCACGTGCAGGCGCGCCTGGTCGGGCTCGGCGCCCCGATCGGAGGCGAGCGCTTCGACCCGGAGCTGTTCACGCGCGGGCTGATCCTCGACGTCGAGCTCGGCAACGTCGTCAAGGCCAACCGTTTCGGATACGTGACCCGCGCCGCGCACGGCACCGCGCTGCTCAGCCACGAGGCACAGCGCAAGACCTATGCCCAGGTCTGGGTCGACCTCAGCGAGCCGCGCTGGGTGTTCCTCAACACCCTGTTTTCGCTGTCCGAGGTGTGCCTGTACGCGCAATTGGTGGACCGGATGGACCGCGAGCCCGGCGCCGTGGATGCGTCGCTCGGCTATGCCGGCCTGTATCGGATGGTGCGCGACACGATGAACGCCGCGCACCTCGAAGGTGAGCTCAAGGCCGAGGTGGCTGCGGACCCCGAGCGCTTCGTCACGCTCGACCCCGAGCTGCCCGCAGCGCTGCTCGATCTCAAGCACGCCGGCAAGCAGCTGCTGCTCGTGACCAATTCGGAGTGGAGCTACACCCGCGCGATGATGAGCTACGGCTTCGACCGCTTCTTGCCGGCAGGCATGGGCTGGCGCGAGCTGTTCGACGTGGTCATCGTGCAAGCGGGCAAGCCGAGCTTCTTCGAGGACCGCGCACCGCTCTACGAGATCGTCGACGACAGCGGCTTACTGCGCCCCTGCGCCGGCAGGCTGCGGTCCGGCCAGGCCTATCTCGGCGGCCATGCGCGCTTGGTGGAGCAGGATCTCGGGCTCGCGGGCGAGGAGATCCTGTACGTCGGCGATCACGTCTACGCGGACATCCACGTATCGAGCCAAATCCGGCGCTGGCGCACCGCGCTGGTGCTGCGCGAGCTCGAGCAAGAGGTCGCGGCCGAGCACGCCTTTGCGCCGAAGCAAGCCGAGCTGGAGGGCCTGATGGAGCGCAAGCAGCGGCTCGAGCGCGAGCAAGCGCAGCTCCGCGCGAGCCTGCAGCGCAAGCAGCTCGGCTATGCGGCGCCGCTGGTGGCTGACCTACGCGGTGCTCAGGAACGCCTGCGCGACCTGCGCGCCGAGCTCGACGCGCTCGATCCGAGGATAACGGCCCTGGCCAAGGAGGCCGGTCAGCTCGGCAACGCCCGCTGGGGCGCGTTGATGCACGCCGGCAACGACAAGAGCCGGCTCGCCCGGCAGATCGAGCGCTACGCAGACGTCTACACCTCGCGCGTGTCGAACTTCATGTACGTGACCCCATTTGGGTACTTACGGGCGCCCCGCGGAACGCTGCCGCACGACTCGGTGGCCGGCTCCCAAAGCTGAGCCGAGACCTGGTCACGGCGTTGGTTTGCACAAAAAATGATATGTCCCGAGTAAGAGACACGCTTCAATTGGGAGCGCCCCTTCCTGGAAAACGCTGAATTGTCGCCAGCTTGAGCTGCAACTAGGCATATCCCATGGGGATTGTGGTGAAGCAGCTCGCGGCCCGGCAGGCTTGACCGCCGTACCCCAACGCTGATAGGGGTGGGGGGTTGGCGCGTGAGGTGGCATGCGTCACTACCGGTCGGGAGGAACAGGGACGTGAATCGATACGAAGGCTGGCTAAAGTCATTGAACGTGCTTTACGTGGGGGATCCACGGGCACCCCAAGTGGGTTGGTTGTCGGCGGCGGGCGCGCGGGTGATTCGCGCCGAGCGGGGCGAAGAGGCCCGGGCGGCTACCACCGACGATGCAGCGGCCGTCGAAATTGCCGTGATCGACGCGGACTGGCCGGGTGTGGGCTGGATCGGGCTCGCCCGTGACCTGCCGCGCTCATGCGGCTTGGTCGTGATCAGCGACCGCTCGGACAGCGACTTGCTGGAAGCGATCGCGGCTGCGCGCGCCGATTTCGTGTCGCGCTCCGCGACCGAGGCCGATTTCGTGTTTCGGCTCAAGAGCGCGACCAAGCTGGCGGTGCCGAGCATGCGGCGACTGGCGACGAACGCCAGCAAGCTGTGGAACCTTCCGCGTCAGCTCTCGCGGCTGCTCTACTTCAACCTGTGGTCGTACTCGGACCAGGAGATCGCGGACGCGATGGGCCTGAGCCGGCACACGATTCAGGAGTACCAAGACGAGCTTCGCCGCCGTACCGGCGTGCGCACCAAGCACGCCTACCTGCGCCGTCTGCTCGAGTACGCCGGGGAGGAGCCGCCTCTGTCGATGAGCGACACCACGCGCGCGCACGTCACGCAGTTCCGCCGTCGCGCCGAAAACGGCGGCCTGCACGGTTAAATATCGGGAGGGTCACGCGACCCTCCCGCCCGCCGAGCAAAGCTCGTCGGGGCCCACCCTCCCGCTAGGGTCGCTTCGCTCCCGCGCTTGCTTGAAGCGTCGGTCCGGGGCCCACCCATCCGCGAGGGTCGCTTCGCTCCCGCGCTTGCTTTGAAGCGTCGGTCCGGGGCCCACCCATCTGCGAGGGTCGCTTCGCTCCCGCGCTTGCTTGGAGCGAGGTTCGCTTACTCGCAGCGGGCTTGGTGTTGGACGAGGATGTCGAGGGTCTGGTCTTGCAGTATGCGGCCGTCGCTGGTCTTGGCGCGGACGAATAGCGGAAAGCGCTGATC
>JBIOJD010000009.1:0-25300 GCA_044450485.1 Polyangiales bacterium
GATCAGGAGCAGCACCAGTCCGAGTGAGCGCGCCGCTCGCGCACGTCATTTGCGCGGCTTCGCGCTCCAGACCGTCATCAGATTGGCAGAGCCTCGAGAGCGAACACCGTTGTCGCTCAGGATTTCTTCGGTCGCGGCGTCGAGATCCTTGCGTGAGAAGACCAGCGTCTCTCCACCCTTGCGCGCGAACTCGATGGTGATGAACTCCTCGTGCGCGTCGCGAAGCACTTCGACTAAATGGCGTAAATTCTTGATCGTGATCCCGTTGACGGCCTTGACCACGTTGCCGATCGGATTGCCGTAGCCCTTCGCCAGCTTGTGCGGGAAGAACGGCGACGGAACCACGACCAGCTCCTCGCCCGCGAAGGCTGGCGAGTCGGTCATGCGGGTGAAGAGCGGGCTGCTCAGGGTGCCGATCCCTCCGAACGCACCACCGCCTTCTCTGAGCAATTCCGTGGACGCGCTCGAAAACACCACCGGACCGTAGATGAAGTAAGACGGGTAAGCGCCCTTCAGGCTCTCGATGAGCATCGGATACTTGGGCGACACTGGAAGCTGCAGCGCCATCGATTTCCCCGCCCGCACCACGGTCAAGGGAACTTTGCCGTCTTTGGCGAGGTGCTGGACCAAATACGCGAAGCGGATGCGGAGGTTCGCGTTGATCTCCACCATGCCCTGATCGTCCACCGCGGTGTCGCCGATCTTGGTGATGACATCCCAGGTCTTGAGCGGGCTCGCGTGATCCTTGCCGAAGGGCCGAAGCACCACGATGCCCTGAACCTGCGAGTCGAGTTTGAGGAACGCGCGCAGCGCCGGGTTCTCGAGCGTTTGGAGCTCGTCGAACAGGGCGGGCTTTCCGTCGTACTTGCCGTCGGTGACATCCGCCAGGAAGTAGTCGATCTCTTCGTTCGGAATGATGTAGCCGATGTTCTGCGCGCCCCCGAGCGTGCTGAATGCGAGCCCGATCATCTTGTCGCCCACCACCGCCGGGCCCCCGCTGTTGCCCGGATTGATCGCGGCATCGATTTGGATCCGCAGCCCGTGCACGGGAAACTCGTACGGAGCGAACTCGATGCGCGAAACGATGCCCTTGGTGATGGACAGGTTCGAGCCACCCGTGGGGTATCCGTAGGCCATCACCGCGTCCTTCACGTCCGGCAAAGCCTTGGCGCGGCCGAGCGCCGGGTGCGTGTCGAACAATTTCTCGTCGTCGAGCTTGAGCACGGCGAGGTCGATGCCCGGAGCGATCGCCTCCACCGTCGCCGACACCTTGTCGCCCGCCTGGTAGGCCTGGACTTGCACCTGGCTCGCATACAGCACCACGTGGGCATTGGTCAGGATGCGCTTGCCCTCGATGATGACGCCGCTGCCCGAAACCTCGCTCGGCTGATGCTTGGTCCACGGCTTGAACGGATCCGGCGCTCGTACCGTGGAGAAGACCTTGACCACCGAGCTCTCGATTCGCCCGGCGCCCGCCGCAGGCGCCGCCTGCGCGCTCGCAGACGCACCTCGACCGAGCAGAGAAAGCAGCACGAAGAGCAGAGAGAGCAAGCGCCCGAGCGCCCGATGCGGTTGCATTCGATGGTCTCCTCGTAGAGGGGTGCAAACAGGGTAAATTGGGCGGCGCCAAGAAAGCGAGGGGAGTCTGCGCGTCATGCCCTGCGCCACGCCGGACCGAAGGAGGCGAGCATCAGGCTGGAGGCGGCAGCGATCCCTGCGCCGAGCGAGAGCGCGGCCTGCGGGCTCGCGTGCTGCCAGACGTACCCGGTGAGCAGCCCGGCCGGCACCGCGGTCGCACCGATCACGAAGTTGTAGAGCCCGAAGGCGCGGCCCTGCGCCTGCGCGGGCGCGAGGTCTTTGACCATCGCCTTCTCGCACGGCTCGGTCAGGCCGTAGTACAGGCCGTAGACGACGAAAAGCGCCCACACTTGGCTTTGGGTACGCGCGATCCCGAAGCCGAGATAGGTCGCGGCATAGATGGTCCAACCGAGCACGACCAAGCGCGGCCGCGGCATTCGATCGGAGAGCCCGCCGCCGAAGTAGCTGCTCACGAGCTTCGAAACGTGGAGCACGACCCACAGCGTGGGCAGCAGCGCCGCGGACACACCGAGCTCGCGCGCGCGCAGCAGCAAGAACGCGTCCGACGAGTTGCCGAGCGAGAACAGAAACAGAATCGACAGATAGCGAAAGAACGTGCCAGGCAATGCGGCGCTCGCAGTGGCCTCGACTGCTGCACCCGTCGGCTTCGGCAACGCCGCCGGCTCGCGCGCGAAGCGCAGCGCGAAGAGCGAGAGCACGCCCGGCACGAGCGTCGCGAGGAACACCTGTCGCATCGGCCAGCCCAGCGCGAGCAGGGTGGTCGCGAGCAGCGGTCCGACCACCGCGCCCGCGTGGTCCATCGCGCGGTGCAGGCCGAACGCGCGGCCGGCCTGATCCGCGGGAACCGCACCCGCGATCAGCGCGTCGCGAGGCGCCGTGCGCACGCCCTTGCCGACGCGATCGCTCATGCGAATCGCCAGCACGTGCCAAGGCACGGCCGCCAGCGCCATCAACGGTCGCACCACGGCCGCCACGCCGTAGCCGAACAGCACGAGCGGCTTCTTGTGCTGCGTGCGGTCCGCGAGATAGCCGGCGCCGAGCTTGAGCAAGCTGGCGGTCGCGTCCGCGGCGCCTTCCACGAGGCCCAGGAACGTCGCGCTCGCGCCGAGCGAGGCGACGAACATCGGCAAGAGCGGAAAGATCATCTCCGAGCCGACGTCGGTGAAGAAGCTCGTAGCGCCGAGCGCTATCACGGTCGCGGGCAAGCGCCGCCTGGTCGCGGGCTCCTGACGCGGCGGCTCCATTGCGCCGCATCTTCACGTCGCAGCGCCGGCCAGGTCAACCGGCGGACGGCCCTTGCGGAGCGCCAGAACGGGCGTATCTAGATCGACATGCAGAGGCCATTGCAGATTTCGTTTCGAGGCATGGAAAGCTCCCCGGCGATCGAGGAACGGATCCAGGAGCGGGTCGGCCGCCTCGAGCGCGTGTTCGATCGCATCACGAGCTGCCACGTGACGGTCGAAGCGCCGCACCAGCACCACCAAAAGGGCCGAATCTTCGACGTGCGGATCGATTTGCGCGTGCCCGGTGCCGAACTGATGACCAAGCACGAAGGGTCGCACAACCACGCGCACGAGGACGTGTACGTGGCGCTTCGCGATGCCTTCGACGCGGCCGAGCGCAGGCTCGAGGACTACGCGCAGCGTCAAGCAGCACACCGCGAGCCCCGCGAGCCCGGCTGAGCCGCCACCGACCCTTCAACGCGCCGGGTCGGCGCTCGAGAGCTCGGTCGTGCCGCGGCAGAGCCAGAGCTTGACAAGGTGCTCGAAGCTGTCGCAGCGCAGTTCCTCGTGCGCGTAGTCGCAGGTGAACGGCGGTGTGTCCGCGCGCCCCGCTGCGGGCTCGCACTCGACGTGCAAGTCGAACGCATCCCGGCCGCCCCGGGCCACCAAGACGATGTTGGTGTCGGTCTGGGCGCGGCGTTCGGCGATCGCGCGCAGCTCGAAGCTCGGTGTCACGCGGCGCTCATCCACGAAACCAACCTCGCCTCGGGTGATCTGGAACTCGTCACCGTGAAAGAGCACCTTGCCGCGTGCGACCGCGAGCTTGCCGACCACGCCAAAGCGCTGGTCGCTGCCCTTGAGGTGCAGCTTGCGCTCTTCACCCGCGAGCTCGAGCTCGGCGTCGAGCACGTTGTTGTGCACGCGCAGCGGCTTCTCGTGCTCCACCTCGAGATCGAAACGCAAACGGTCGCGAGCCGGGTCGTACTCGGCGGCGTTTGTCCGGTCCTGACGGTTGACCGCGCTGAGCGCCTCCGGCAGCTGCAAATGGCGAGCGTAGAGCAAGCTCTTCAGGCGCACGGACCCGGTCAGCACGGGCGGTGCGGCCGCACCCGACCACTGCAGCTTGGTCTCGGCGTCGAACACGGTCTCGAGCTTCGGCTGAGGCTCGATCGCGACGCGCTCGGCCGTGATCGTGAGGTCGTAACTGCTGACGTGAATGCCGCGCAGCGCGAGCTCGCCGCCGAGCGTGAGCACGCCGCCGCCGACGTCGGCTTCGAGCTGCTGCGCCCGCACGCGCTCACCTTCGAGCACGAGCGTCCCGCGCAGCTTGCGAATTGCGAGCCCTGGCGCGACACGCACGAGCACCTCGCGGGGCTCGGCCACCACGCGCAAGAACGGCTCCGCGCCTGGGCTCAGCGCTGCGTGAATGGACACGTCGCCGAAGGCCTGCACCAGGGGCTCGCTCGAGCGCGTGAACAAACTGGCGGCTGCGGTTCCGTCGGCGAGCACGCGTGGCTCGTGCTCGAGCGAGCCGGTCGCGGAAAGCACGAGCACCGCCTTGGGTCCGTCGAGCGTCGCATCGTGCAGCTCGAGCTTGCCGTTCTGCGCGCGCAGCTCGAACGGCGCCCGGCTCGCAAGCGCTAGCTCGCCCTGTCCGAACGCGAGCTCCCGCACGCGCAGACGAAAGGACCAGCGCGCGGGCGCTTCGAGCTCGCCTTGCTCGATCGCGAGCACTGCGCTGAGCTTGCCGGGAACGCGCGAGCCCGGGGCTTGCTCGGGCAAGAACGGCGATAGATCGAAGCCGTCGAGCGCGAGGCTCCCGCGCAACTTTCGCTCGGGCCCGCCGCCGAGCCCTAGATCGACGTGCAGCCGGCCACCGATCCCATCGCCGCAGATCAACCACGCGCTCGCGGACGCGGCGTTCTCGTGTACGCCCACGAGCGCCCCGCTGTCGAGCGCGGCCCGGCCATCATTGCAAGGTTGACCGGCAGCCACCTGCGGGTCACCGCCGTCGTGGGGGCCCTGCAACCTGGCGAGCAGGTGCGCGTGGCCGAGCGCATGACCTTGCAGGGAGAGCGCGTCGAGCGTGACCTCCGCGCGGGCACGCAGCCCGGTCGCGCTGCCGCGCAGCTCGCCGCGACCATGCGCGCGTCCGTCGAGCTGCGGCAGATGCGCGCGGATGAACGGAGGGCGAGCCAGTGGCAGGCCCTCGAGCGCGATGTTCATCGCGAGCGCGCCGCGCTCGAGCTTGCCGTCGAGCGCGAGCTGCCCGTCACCTGCGACGAGCCCGAGCCGCGACAGTGTGATGGTCCCCGCTCCGAGGCCGCGCGACGCGTCCGGCAGCGCGATCTTCGCGTCGAGGCGGCCTCGATCGAAGGCGAACCCGTCGAGGCTCGCTTCCGAGAGCGACAGAGCGAGGCCTAGGTCGAGCTTCCCTGCCCCGCCCTGACGCGCAAAGTCGAGGTCGGCGTCGCCGGCGGCGACTGCGTCGAGTCGCGCGAGCAAGGGGTCGTCTGCCGCGCCCAGCGCGCGATAGAGGTCTGCGAGCGGCAGGCGCGCAATGCGCAGGCGTGCTTGCAGCTCCGATAGCCCCCCGTCGAAGCGCAGCCGCAGCGTCTGCGCCGAGAGCCGTCGCTCCGTGCTGTCGATCTCTGCACGCGTGAAGCGCAGCTCGCGAGCTTCATCGAGCGCGTCGAGCTCCGCCACCGCACGACCGAGCGCATAGCCTCCGAGCGCGGCGCCGTCGAGCGCGAGGGTCGCATGGAGGTCGGGCGCCGCCAGCGGCCCGTGTGCGCGCAAGTCGAGCTTGCCGTGCCCCGCGATGCTGATGCCCGCAAGCGGCGAGAAATCCTCGAGGCTCACGGCCGCGCCCGCCACCGAGGCATCGAGCGCTCCATCCCAGCCGCTCCGGAGCTGCCCCGCCAAGACACTGCTGCCTGCCTCGACTCTCAACGAGTCGAGCGAGACGCCCGTCGCGTCGAGCCGCGCGTCGGCCGCCAGCCGCGGCGCCGCGAGCGCGAGCAACGCGGTGCCGGAGTTGTCCGTCCCAGCGCCAAGCCGCAGCCCGTGCGCGCTCAGTGCGAGCGGGCCTCGTAGCGCGAGCGGGAAGAGCGTGCCTCGCAGCTCCGCGCTTCCATCGAGGCGGGCATCGAGCGCGACGCGCGACAGGCCGAGCCGTGCCAGCAGAGGCCTCAGCTCCAGCCCGCGCGGCCACAGGTCGAGCTTCAGCGCACGCGTGTGAAGATCGAGCACCGTGTCGAAGCCGAGCGCCCCCTCGCTCTTGCCGAGATCGAGGGCCCCCTTGACTCCGATGCGAGAGCTCTCCGTGTGCCACGAGAGCGCGAGCGCCGAGGGCAGCTCGACGCCGGCGAGCGACGCACGCTCGAGCTGCAATCGACCTGCTGCGCTGCGCTGGCCCGCGGCCTCGGCTGAGTTTCCGTGCACGTGCAGCGCGCCGCGGGCGAGGACGGTGCCCGCCCGCGTCAGGGTCGCGGTCTGTGCGCGCAGATCGAGCACGGCGTCGCCAAGCCCCGAGCTCGCATCGATGTCGAGCCCTACGCGTTCGAGCTGCAACGTGCCGAGCTCGGGCAGCTCGGCAACAATGCGCGCATCGCGCAGCGAGACCGAGCGCGGCATCGCGGACACAGCCGTGGACCGCACGCCGCCTTCGGAGCGCAGGTCGATCCGCACGCTCACGCCCGAGAGCAGGAGCGAGCTCGGCTCGACGCGGCCAGAGAGCAGGCCACGCAGCGACGAGCGCACGCGCAGCTCGTCGGCCCGCAGCACCTGTGTACCGGTCGCGTCGTCGAGCTCGACATCTCGTGCGCGCAGGCACGCACCGAACAGGTCGAGCTCGGCCTCGCGCACGTGGGCTTTCAGACCGAACGCCGCGCCGAGCACGCGCGTGAGCTCGGCACGCGCCTTGCCGCGGAGCTGCTGCGCGCGCATCGCGACCGCTGCCCCGAGCAGCAAGCAAGCGACCGACGCGACGATCAAGGCCCTACGCACCATTGCCTCACATGCACCGACAGGCATACGCAGGGCGCGGCCTCGCGTCAAACCGCTCGCCCTTCATCGGGGCGCTCAGATGCACGCTTTCGGCGATGTCGGAGGGCTCGCACCCTCGCCCACGATCAACATGGCGCACCTCGTACATCTTTGCGGCGCAGGATGCGACCGACCGGGCTTTCGTCGTATCCTAGTTCCGGCGGCTGGAGGTAGGGTTGTCGCTGAAGCAATGCCCGAAGTGTGGCGCGAGTTTTCGCGGCGATATCCGCGTCTGTCCGATCGACAGTGAGCCGCTGACCACGCCCAAAGACCCGTTCATCGGAACGGTGATCGCCGGGCGCTATCTGGTCGAAGAGCTGCTCGGCGTCGGCGGCATGGGCTCGGTCTACCGCGCGCGTCATCAGTTCATCGGACGGCACGTCGCGCTGAAGTTCCTCGATCCCTCGCTCACCCAAAACGAGCGATTGCGCAAACGCTTCCTCGGCGAAGCACGCGCTGCAAACCAGATCAACCACGAGCACATCATCGACATCACCGACTTCGGCGAGACCGAAGACGGCATCGTCTACATGGTGATGGAGTACCTCGAGGGTCACACCGTCGAGGAAGAGATCGAGCGCGGGCCACTCGAGCTGCGCCGCGCGCTGCGGATCGCGCTGCAAGTCGCCCTCGGCCTCGGACGCGCGCACGAGCTCGGCGTCGTGCACCGCGACATCAAGCCCGGCAACATTCACTTGAGCCGCCGGCGCATGGACCGCGACTTCGTCAAAGTGCTCGACTTCGGCGTCGCGCGCATCGAGCAGGACGCGCGCATCACGGGTCAGAACATGATCGTGGGCACGCCCGAGTACATCGCGCCCGAGCAGATCCGTTCGGCCGCCCCGACGCCCGCCTCGGACCTGTATTCGCTCGGCTGCGTGCTGTTCGAAATGCTGACCGGCCACATCCCGTTCCAAGGCAAGACCACGGTGCTGTTGGTCAAGCACATCAACGACCCACCGCCCACGCCGTCCTCTCTGCTGGCGGCCATCCCGCACGAGGTCGACTCGCTCGTGCTGCGGCTGCTGCAGAAGAAGCCCGAAGACCGCCATCGCGACGCGTATCACTTGGTCGCGGAGCTTCAGCGTCTGCTCGATGCACTGCCGGGCGCGGCCGGCAGCAACCGTCCCGTGACCAGCAGCTCGAGCGCAAGCACGCCGGCTGCCGTGCAGATCGACAGCCGGCCCGAAGAAGACAGTTGGGCGCAGACCGCGCGCCTCTACCGCCAGTTCTTGCAGGAAGCCCATCCGGAGGTGGGCGCTCCCGAGTGGCTGCCGCAAGCGATCGAAAGCATCGAGCGCGCGGTGGCAGAGGTCCGCTCGCTGCGCAAGCAGCTCGAGGACATGGCAGCGAGCGCGACCGAGCAGCAGGAGGCGGAACGCAGGCCACGCGATCAGATCGGGCACGCGCTCGACCAGCTCGCTCAGGACGACAGCCGACTCGGCGGCCAGCTCACGGAGCTCATGGCGCAGCTCGAGCCGACGGAGTCGCGCTTGGATGCAGCGATGCACGCGGTGCTCTCCGGAGTCGGCGGGGTTCCGAAGACGTTGCGCGCGGGCGAAATCGTCGCCGACCACGATCAGCGCGCGCTCCAAGATCTGGTGCGCGCGGGCTCCGAGCTATCCCTGGCACGCGACGTGGCGTCGGGGCTCCGCACTCGGCTCGCGCGCAAGAAGCTCGAGCGCAGGGACCTGCGCTTCCAGATGGAGCAGCTCAAGCGCCAGCTCGAACAGGTCAATCGCTCCTCGACCGTGGACATGGAGATTTGGCACGAAGAGGCGCACCGCCTGAGCATGAAGATCCAATCCGGCCTCGAAGCGATAGCGCCGATCGCCAAGCGCATCGCCACGCACTTCGGCCGCTATCCGGAGCTCCGCGCCCGCCTGGTCGAGGACCGCGCCCCCATCACCCTCGCCTGATTTCATGATAGGCTCGGCGGCCTCACCGGAGGACGCTGATGCAGACCGAAGTTTCGAAGCCGAGCGTAGACGTCACGGGCAAGGTCGCGATCGTGACCGGTGCGAGCCGCGGCATCGGCGAAGCCATTGCATGTGCCCTGGCGCAGCACGGCGCCAAAGTGGTGCTCGCGGCGCGCAAGCTCGATGGGCTCGAGGCGGTCGCGGACAAGATCCGCAAAGCTGGCGGCGACGCCAAGGCGTTCACCTGCCACGCGGGCCACGAGCAGGAGCTCGCCAAGCTGGTCGCCGATACCGTCGCCGCCTATGGCAAGGTCGACGTGCTGGTCAACAACGCAGCCACCAACCCGTACTTCGGCCCGTTGATGGGCGTCGAGATGCCCGCCTGGGACAAGACCTTCGAGGTCAACACCAAGGGTTACTTCATGGCCACGCGCGAAGTGGTCAAGCACCTGCAAAGCCGCAACGCGCCCGGTTCGATCGTCAACATCGCCAGCATCGCGGGGCTCGGCGCCGCGGTCTTCCAAGGCGTCTACGGCATGACCAAAGCTGCGGTCATCTCGATGACGCAGACTTTGGCCGCCGAGCTCGGCGGCACCGGCATCCGCATCAACTCGATCGCGCCGGGCCTGGTCGAGACGAAGTTCGCCGGCGCGCTGCTGCAGAACCGCGAAGCGCTGCAACGCATGGAAGCGGGCACACCCGTGCGGCGCATCGGCCAGCCCGACGACATCGCCGGCCTCGCGTTGTTCTTGGCCAGCGACGCCTCGAACTTCATCACGGGCCAGACCATCGTCGCCGACGGCGGCTCGCGCCTGCGCGCGATTTAGCCGTTTTCCGCTGCAGCTTGACCGGTCCGTACCCGCAGCTCACGCTTGGCCGCTGACCCATGGCCAAGCGGGTGCCTACCATCCATTTCGTATCGCTCGGGTGTCCGAAGAACCGCGTGGACACCGAGGTCATGCTCGGCGTGAGCGATCAGAGCGGCTATCGCCTGGTCGACGACCCGAGCGCGGCCGAGGTCATCGTGGTCAACACCTGCGGCTTCATCGAAGCCGCGAAGCAAGAGTCGATCGACACGATCCTCGAGCTCTCCGAGATGAAGCGGAGCGGCGCCTGCAAGCGGCTCGTGGTCGCAGGCTGCCTCTCGCAGCGCTATCCAGAGGCGCTGGCTCGCGACCTCGGGGAGGTCGACCACTTTCTCGGCTCGAGCGACATGCTCGGGCTCGGCCGGATCTTGCGCGACGGCAACGACGCGCCGCGCATGCTGGTCGGCAATCCTGCCGACTATGTCTGGAAGCTCGGCGACCCGCGGCGCTTGTCGCAACATCGCCACAGCGTGTATCTCAAGATCTCCGAGGGCTGCTCGCGCAAATGCAGCTTCTGCGCGATCCCGTCTTTCCGAGGCAAGCTCCGCTCGCGACCGATCGCCGACGTGGTCGGCGAGGCGCGCCGCTTGACCGAGCAGGGCACGGTCGAGCTGAACCTCATCAGCCAAGACACGGTGTCGTACGGACGCGATCTCGAGGGTGACGCCGATCTCGGTCGCTTGGTCGAAGCGCTGTGCGAGATCGACGCGCTCAAATGGCTGCGCCTGTTCTATCTCTACCCCGACGCGCTATCCGAGCGGCTGCTGTCGTTGTTCGCACAGGGCGGAAAGCTCGTGCCCTACGTCGACATGCCGTTTCAGCACGCGACCGATCGCATGCTCAAGCGCATGCGGCGCGGCTACAACGCAGCTCGGCAGCGCGCGCTGGTCGAGCGCCTGCGGGAGCGCGTGCCAGGGGTGTGGATGCGCACGGCGTTCATCGTCGGTCATCCGGGTGAGACCGAAGAAGACTTCGACGCCCTGTGCGACTTCGTGCGCTCCAGCAAGTTCGAGCACCTGGGCGTGTTCCGCTACTCGCACGAGGACGGCACGCACAGCGGCAGCATGGACGACCTGGTCGACGCGCGCACCATCGAGCAACGCGCCGAACGCTTGATGAAACTGCAGCGCGGCATCAGCCGCGCCAGGCTCAAATCCTGCATCGGCAGCGAGCTCGAGGTGATGGTCGAAGGCGTGAGCGACGAGAGCGAGCTCTTGCTCCAAGGCCGCCACAAAGGCCAAGCCCCCGAAGTCGACGGCGTGGTGCTACTGACGGACGACACTGCCAAGCCGGGTGACATCCGCCGCGCGCGCGTGACACAGGCCGCCGACTACGACCTCGTGGCAAAGCTGCTTCCAGACGAGACCGCCGGCGCGCGAGCAAAACGCACACCCCGCAACCCGAGCAAGCTGCGCGTGCTCGCGTGAATCGGTGATGCGCGCGATGGAACGCACGCCCGTCCTCGTCGTGCTCGCCACCATCACGCTTGCGTGCAGCTCGCAGCGCAAGCCCTCATCCAGCACGAACGGCGCGTCTCCTTCCGCGGGGCTCTAGGATCTCCAGCGGAGAGATCCCGACCCTCTGATCGTCGGGAGACTTGTCGATCACGACGGTGTCAATGCCCGGCTGGCTGCGGAGCGCTTCCGACAGATCTTCGAGGTCCTCAGGGCGAAGTGCGCGACGGTGCTTGGCCCTGAGAACGATGTTCGCCATGCCGCTCACCTCCAGATTGTATCAGTAGCTCCGTCGCAAGATCGGCGCGCGGTGATGAGCTCCGCGTCGCGCCGGCGGATCACAGCGCGCTTACCCAATGCTCGACGACGTTCTTGATGCGCTGCCAATGCTCGGCGGCGAGGCCCTCGGGCAGGGGCGCGGCGTCGGCATCAGCGAAGTAGACCAGGCTCTTCACCAAATGCCCGATGTCGTGCGAGGCGTATTTCCGCGCAAACGTGCCAAGGGCCGCGGCCAGCGTGATCTTTGCTTGCGTCAGAATTTCATGCAGGTCCCAGAAATCGCGGGCCGCCCCGCGCCCCGCAAGCGCCGCGAGCTTCATGCACATCAGATCCTCGAGCGAGGCCAACGGAATCGGTATTCCGGGCAGATGCTCGACGGGTAAGAGGAGCGGATAGCGGTAGCGGATCCAGCTCGCTGGCACACCCTGCACCTCGAGATACAGCGTGCCTTCGCTCTGACTGAGGATTCGTACGTCGCGCTGCGTGAACGCGATGCTCTCGGCCTGAGCAACGGGATCAATCGAGGGCGAGAACAGATCGAGATCGCGCGATTGCCGATGATGCAACCGCAACGCGATCGCCACCCCGCCTGCGAGGTAGGTTGTGGAGTCCACGATCTGCGCAAGTCGTTCGAGGGCATCGCGTTGCGCGGGCGAGAGGTCTCTCGTCATGGGCCGGCCCACGAGGGTCTTCCTCCACCGCGCGGGATCGGTAGCTTGAGGCCGCTCACGACACACCAATACGCGAGATCGCGGGGCGCGAGCCGAGCGCCTCTGCGCAAGAGAAAATTTGCGAGCTCGTCGGCCGAATAGGCCCGGCGGAGCCAGAGCATCGCGGCCCAGCCACCTCTCGACATGATGCGCTCCATCACGTAGTCGGAGTGGCGAGCGAGATCGACCGACTTGGGATCCACGTCCCAGAACAGCTTGGCGACTTCCTCGGGTACTTCCCCAGTCGGCATCTGCAAATCATACCACGCAGAGTAGCTACACCACGCTCGCGGTCTCGGCCAGGGCTTCGCCCGACTGCACGTGGTAGGCCTTGCCGAAGCTGTCGAGCAGATCGAGAGCTTGGTCCATGTCTTCTTTGCTGTGACCGCGCGTGACGTTGAGCCGCAGTCGCTCTTCGCCGGGCTTGACGCTCGGATAGGTGAGCGGGGCCATCATCACGCCGTTGTCGATCAGGGACTTGTGCATGAACAGGACCTTGCGCAGGTCACGGCACATGACCGGCATGATGTGCGTGTCGCTCTTGCCGAGGTCGAAGCCGAGCCCGGTCAGGCTCTTGCGCATGTACGCAGCCTTTTCGTGCAGCTCTTGCACCAACGCCGGGCCGTCGGCCTCCAGAATGTCGAGGATCGCCGCCGCCGCGGCCACCACCGGTACGGGCAGCGACGCGCTGAAGCAGAACGAGCGCGCGTTGTGCTTCACGAAGTCGCAGACGTCGGTGTTGCCGAGCAGAATCCCGCCGATGCCCCCGAACGTCTTGGAAAAAGTGCTGATCACCACCGGCACCCGACCCTGCATGCCCGTCTCCTCGACCAGCCCCGTGCCCCGCTTGCCGAGCGTGCCCGTGCCGTGCGCGTCGTCGCACAGCAGCACCGCGCCGTAGCGCTCGCACACCTCGACGAACTCGGGCAAAGGCGCACGGTCGCCGTCGAGCGAGTAGATGCCCTCCATCAGCACGAGCGCGTTCGGTCGCTCCTTGGTCTTGAGGCAGCGCTCGAGCGAGCGGACCGAGTTGTGGTTGAAGTACCGGACCTCCGGCGATTGGCCA
Organism: Polyangiales bacterium; assembly: GCA_044450485.1. Lineage (GTDB taxonomy): Bacteria > Myxococcota_A > Polyangia > Polyangiales > JAFGIB01 > CAVZVA01. Next base: position 13,164 of record JBIOJD010000009.1, read on the forward strand.
GGCACGCCGGCAGCCAGGAAGGTCCCGTCCAAGATGCAAGCATGGGACAGGTTGTCGAGGATGAGCGCGGTGTCCTTGTCGGCGAGCGACTGGATCGTGCCGACCATCGCTTGGTAGCCGGTCGTGAACAGCAGGCACTGCGGAAAGCCGAACCAGCGAGCGAGGCGCTGCTCGAGCTCGACGTGGGCGACGGTCGTCGCCTGCGCACGTGAAGAACTCAGCCCACACGCGTAGCGGTCGACGGCAGCCTTGGCCGCCTCGAGCGCCTTCGGATGATTCGTCAGCCCGAGGTAGTCGTTGGAGCTGAAGTTGACGATCGGCTTGCCCGCGATTCGGGTGTGCAGCCCGCCCGTCTCGAACGCTCTGTAATACGGATACAGGTTGAGCTTCTGCACCTCGCGCACGAGGGTTAGCCCGGCCTCGGCCTTGTCGTCGATCCAGCTCATCGTTGCTCCTCTGGCGTCGGATTCAGCCCCGGCCAGCGGTTCCCCAAAGCGACCCGCGACCCATCATCGGTGGCGGCCGCGATATACCCAATCGGGTAGCCGCTCGCAAGCATCCGAGGCCCGGTCCGTCTGGCCAAACGGCCTAATTTCATTGAGCAATTCGCCGGAGCCCGACGCTCGGCTCGAGGCTCAAGCGGCCAGAAACCCGCGTACCAATTGGAGGAACCGGTCGAGCTGATCGTGGTGCACCCAGTGGCCCGCCCGTTCCACGCGCTCGACCTTGGCGTTGCGAAAGTGCTGGGTGCGGCCGTCGCCTGACGGATCTCCAGCCCAGCCTTCCGCCCCGCACACGAGCAGCGTCGGGCAGGTGATCTTGGACCAGAGCTCGTACATTTCGTCGGCGTTGAAGAAGTACGGGGAGTTCGCTCGCACGTAGTTGTCGAACTTCCAACTGTACGAGCCATCCTCGTTCTGGTTTACGCCGTGGATGGTCAGATGCCGCGCCTGCTCCGGCGTGAGCCGCGTGTTCGCCTCCTGCATGCGCTGCTGCGCTTCCTCGAGCGAGGCGTACCGACGCGGCTGACGCGCCGCGAGATCGCGGAGCTGGTCGACCCATTGCAGCATCCGCGTCTGGGGACCGGTCTTGGCGCGACGCTCCATCATCGCCGCGGGCGGCCCCACGCCTTCGACCGAGATCAACTTGGCCACGTTGGCTGGGTACACGCCGGCATACTGGAGACTGATGTGGCCCCCCATCGAGTGGCCGATGATGGTCAAGGGCGCGAGCCCGCGTTGGTGGATGAGCTGGGCCACGTCGTAGACGTAGTCGACCATCCCGTAGTTGCCGCCCACCATCCACTGCGAGTCGCCGTGCCCGCGCAGGTCGGGCGCGATCACGTGGTAGTCGTGGCGCAGGGCCTCGGCGACCCAGTCCCAGTTCCGGCAGTGGTCGCGCCCCCCATGAATCAGCAAGAGCGGGGGTGCCTGCTCGTTGCCGAAGTCCACGTAATGGAGGCGCAACCGCTGCGAGAAGTAGCTGTGCGAAGCCGGACCCTGCGCGAGCGATGAAGACATGTTCAGGCGGTCAGTAGCGGTAGTAATCGGGCTTGAAGGGTCCTTCGATGGGCACCCCGAGGTACTCGGCCTGGTCTTTGGTGAGCCGCTCGAGCTTGACCCCGAGCTTTCCGAGGTGAAGGTGGGCCACCTTCTCGTCGAGCGTCTTGGGCAGCACGTAGAGCTTACCCTTCTCGTACTTGCCCGGCTCCGTGAACAGCGCGATCTGGGCCAGCACCTGGTTCGTGAACGACGCGCTCATGACGAAGCTCGGGTGGCCGGTCGCGCAACCGAGGTTCACCAGTCGGCCGCGGGCCAGCACCGTGATGCGCTTGCCGTCCGGGAAGATGAAGTGGTCGACCTGCTCCTTGATCTTCTCTTCCTTGATCTCGGGGTTGGACTCGAGCCAGGCCATGTCGATCTCGCAATCGAAGTGCCCGATGTTGCAGACGATCGCCTCATTTTTCATCGCCTGCATGTGGTGGCTGCGGATGATCCCGTGGCAGCCGGTCGCGGTCACGAAGATGTCGCCGAGCGGAGCGGCCGTGTCCATGGTCACGACCTGGTAGCCCTCCATCGCGGCCTGCAGCGCGCAAATCGGGTCGATCTCGGTGACGAGCACCCGCGCCCCGAGACCCCGCAACGACTGGGCACAACCCTTGCCCACGTCGCCGTAGCCCGCCACCACGGCCACTTTGCCCGCGAACATCACGTCCGTGGCACGCTTGATGCCGTCTCCGAGCGACTCGCGGCAACCATAGAGGTTGTCGAACTTGCTCTTGGTGACCGAGTCGTTGACGTTGATCGCCGCGCACTTGAGCGCACCCTGCGCGGCCATCTTCTGGAGCGCCTTGATCCCGGTCGTCGTCTCTTCGGACAACCCGCGAATCGGATCGCTGCCCTCGAAGAACTGCGGGTACTTCTTGTGCACCACGGCCGTCAGGTCGCCGCCGTCGTCGAGCAGCATGTTCGGTCCCTTGCCGCCCGCGAACAGCTCGAGCTGGCGATCGATGCACGCGTAGTACTCCTGCTCCGTCTCGCCCTTCCACGCGAACACCGGCACCCCGGCCTTGGCGATGGCGGCCGCGGCGTGGTCCTGGGTCGAGAAGATGTTGCAGCTCGTCCAGGTCACCTCGGCGCCAAGCTCGCGCAGGGTCTCGATCAACACCGCGGTCTGGATGGTCATGTGCAAGCAACCAGCGATGCGCGCGCCCTTGAGCGGCTTCTTCGCCCCGTACTCGGCGCGAACCGCCATCAACCCGGGCATCTCGGTCTCGGCGATTGCGATCTCTTTGCGGCCCCACTCGGCAAGCCCGATGTCCGCCACTTTGTATCTCTCAGCCATGCTCATTCTCCGTCACTAGGGGTTGTTCGACCGCGCCGGCCAGTCGGCCGCGACGCGCCGAGAACAGTTGCCAGGGCAGGTGCCGATCAGGCCCTTCCCCTCGAAATCCTTGAGGAATCACGGTCATCCGAACGTCGGTCAGGCCGGCGTCGAAGGCGAATCGCCGCAGCTCTTCCGCGCTGAACCCGAGCCACAGGTCGGCCTGCTCTTCGCGCATGGTCTCGTCGTCGTGCGAGGCGTAGTCGAGGACGATCACCGCGCCGCCCTCGCGAGCCAATGCGGCCAGTCGGGTCATCGCCTCGGCCGGACGCGGCGCGTGGTGGAGCACGCGCGACGCGAACACGGCGTCGGCCAGACCGAGCCGCTCGACCAGCGCTTGGACCGACCCCGACAGCAGGTCGCCGGTCAAGAGCTCGACGTTGCGATACCCGCGCAGCCGCACCCGCTCGGCGGCGCGCTCGAGCTGCGCCGGCTCACGGTCGATGCCGATCACGTTGTCGAAGAGCGGCGCGAGCACCTCGAGCAACCTCCCCTCGCCCATCCCGACGTCGACCGCCAGCTCGTGCCTCTGGATCAAAGGAGCGATGGCCATGAGGTAGGCGGCCAGCTCTTCGGGGTGGGACGGCTGTGAAGGCTCGCGAGGCACCCGCGCAAAGAACTCACGGGCGGGTGCATCGCGGCGTTTGATCAAGAGCGCGATGCGCTCGAGCGTTCCTTCGCTCTCACACAGCTCGCGCCCAGCCGCGAGCGCGTCTGAGACCACCGCATCGCTGCGCGTCGCGTCCGCGAGACGCACCAAGACACGCGTTCCCTGCTTGCGCTCGTCGAGCAGGTCGAGCTTGCGGAGCAGGGCCACGTGTCGCGAGACATTGGGCTGGCTCTCACCCATGAGCTCGGCCAGCTCGCCGATGGTGAGCTCTTCCTGGGCCGCAGCGGCGAGCAAGCGCAGGCGCAGCGGCTCGGCCAAAACCCGATACAATTCCCAGCGGTTATCTGTCCACGCGGGCTCATGCACGCGATCTATATATACGAAGATGCGAATCGATGCAAGTATCAAATTAGATATCGATCGTAGAGGTAGATCTCATGCTTCATACCTCCCGGCCAGATCTGAGCGATCGTCCTGAGTCTAGGACTGGTGCTCTCCTCGGAGCTGTGTACGCTCGGGCATTCCTTGGACCCTTCGGGGCCCGAACCCGGGACGCAGCATCATGCATCGACCTCGCTTCGTCTTAGCTTCGATCGCCGCCGCCGCGTGCGTGTGGGTCAACGTGGCACGCTCTCAAGAAGCCGCGGACGCCGACACGGAGACCGATGCCGTCGTGCTGCTGCAGACCGCGATGCGCGAGCGCATCTCGATCGGACACAACCGCGACGGCCAGCCGGTGCTGGCCCGACACTGTCGCAACGCGAGCGGTGGCTGCGACCAACGGCTGGCCGAGTTCGCGAAGTACATCGTCGACGCCGGCCAGAGCTTCGGCATCGACCCCTGGCTGATGGCTGCGATGGCCTTCAAGGAGAGCGGGCTCAACCCGTTTGCCAGAGGGGCCATGGGCGAGCTCGGGATCCTCCAGATCCACCCCAAGCGGCGAGACGCGCGCCAGGTCCGCTTCATCCGCGACGAGTACTACCGGTTGCGCTGCCATAAGGAGGCCGGGGCCTGCCAACGCGAGGTGGTGCAGCATGCGGCCGGGGTGCTCTCCCGGTCCCTGACCCTGTGCAACGGTGACCTCGCCCAGGCGCTAGGCGCGTACAACACCGGCCGTTGCGGCGGAAACCGAACCTATTCCAAGAGCGTCCTGAACGAGCGGGGCGAGCTCCGCCGCGTCGCCGGCCTAGAGCACGAACAAGCCGCCGTCACCCAAGCCCCGACCCGCCGCAAACGCTCCTAAACACTCGCGAAGGCGTCGTCGGGGATGTCCAGGGGACTGCGGTCAGCGGCTTCGATCAGCTCGGCTTTGTGGGCGGCGCCGGGCAGGATGTTCAGGGCGAAGTAGACTGCGGAGTGGCAGCGACCCAGGTAGAACGCGTGGTCGGGGTGGCCGTCGGACACGGTGGCCAGGCGCTCGTGGGCGATCACTGCGCCCTCGAGCAGGAGCCGGCCGACGGTCAGCTCGGCCATCAGCTCGAGGAAACGGTTGGCGGCTAGCTGGGGGAGCGCCATCTCCCGATCCTGCGCCCACTGCATGAGCCGCGTGATCGCCTTGCCCGCGGCCGCGTGGGCTTTGCCGAGCTCGGCCATCGCCTTGCCGAGCCGCGGGTGCTCGGCGTGGGTCTTGGCGAACGCTGCGACCTCGCCGAGGAAGTCGAGCACCGGCTTGCCTCCGGCCTGACGCAACTTGCGCCCGACCAAGTCCAATGCCTGGATGTGGTTGGTGCCCTCGTAGATGGAGAAGATCTTGGAGTCTCGGCAATACTGCTCGGCCGGGTGGTCCTTGAGAAAGCCGGCGCCGCCGTAGGTCTGGATCGCGGTGGCCGCGACCTGGAACCCTTGGTCCGTGGCGTAGGCCTTGAAGATCGGCGTCAGCAGGTCGACCTGGCCTTTGTGGTACCCGGCGGCGTCGGGATCGGTGGCCGCGAGGACCGCGGCGCGGTCGACGTGCATGGTCAGACACAGACCGAGCGCTCGAATGCCCTCCACGCGAGCCTTCATGTCGAGGAGCATGCGCCGCACGTCCGGGTGCTGGATGATGGGCACGCGCGGGGCCTCCGGGTCGCGGCCGGCGGACATCGACGCGCCTTGCTTGCGCTCGCGCGCGTAGGAAAGGGCGTTCAGGTACGCGCTCGAGCCGGCTGCCACGCCTTGCACCCCGACCAGGATGCGCGCCCCGTTCATCATCTGGAACATCTGCACGATGCCCTGGTGCTCGACGCTGCCGCAGAGCAGGCCCTGGCAGCCGTCGTTCTCGCCAAAGCTGAGCACGCAGGTCGCCGAGCCGTTGATGCCCATCTTGTGCTCGATCGAGGTGGTGACCACGTCGTTGGGCTTGCCCAGGCTTCCGTCGGTGTTCACCCGAATCTTGGGCACGATGAAGAGGCTCAGCCCCTTCGTGCCCTTCGGCGCACCCTCGATCCGGGCGAGCACCATGTGGACGATGTTCTCGGCCAGGTCGTGGTCGCCGCCGGAGATGAAGATCTTGGTGCCCTTGATCCGGTACGTGCCGTCCGGGTTGCGGACCGCCGCGGTCTTGCAGTCGCCCACGTCGCTGCCCGCGTGCGGCTCGGTCAGGCACATGGTCCCGCCCCAGCGTCCCTGGAGCATGTTCGCGCAGTAGGCCTTCTTCTGGGCCTCGGTCCCGAAGCTCACGATCAGCTCGGCCGCCCCGATGGTCAGGCCCGCGTACATCTGGAAGCTGGTGTTCGAGCCGCTGAGCAGCTCGTTGGCCAACGCCTGCAAGGTGAGCGGAGCGTCCTGGCCGCCGAACTCGGCGTCCGCGCTGAGCACCGCCCAGCCAGCCTCGTGCAGCTTCTTCCAGGCCTCGGCGAAACCCGCTGGCGCCCGCACTTGGCCATCGATCAAGCGGCAGCCTTCCTCGTCGCCGGTGCGGTTTAGGGGGCCCGACACCTCGCAAGCAAACCGATGGACCTCGGCGAGAACCAGCTCGACCTCGTCCCGACCCCAGGCCTGAAACGGCGGCTTGCCCAGCAGCTCTTGCAGCCGGAGCTGCTCGAACACCACGAACTGCAGCTCGCGAAGGTCTGCTCTGTAGCGGTTGATCGCTTGTGCCACGTTCCGACTCCCTGCCGAAGACCCGCGGAGCGATATCCCAACTCGCCCGCGTCGGGTCAAGGCGCAAGCGGCGCTGGACGGATCGGCCAGCACCCCCTACAACACGCCGCATGCGCGTCGGGCCTTATCTCGAGCAACTTGCAACCCAAGCCATCGAGCAGGCCCATGGCCTGTCTGTGCCTGCGCAGTTGCGGCCCGCGGACGCGGCCCACGGCGACTATCAAGTCAATGGCGTGATGGCGCTGGCCAAGCAGCTCGGGCGTCCACCACGCGAGCTGGCCCAGAAGGTGGCCGAGGCTCTGGCCGAGCAGGAGCCGTTCGCGCGGGCCGAGGTGGCGGGTCCGGGGTTCATCAACCTCGAGCTCAGCCTCCCCTGGCTCGGCAAGACGCTGTGCGAGATGGCGGCAGACACCGCCCGTGACGGCGTGCCCGCGGTCGCGCGCCGGCAAAAGATCGTCGTCGACTACTCGGCGCCCAACATCGCCAAGGAGATGCACGTCGGGCACCTGCGTTCGACCATCATCGGCGACGCGGTCTGCCGCCTGCTGCGGTTCCTCGGCCACGAGGTGCTGGGCGACAACCACATCGGCGACTACGGGACGCAGTTCGGCTTGCTGATCGTCGGCATGCGCGCGTTCGGCTCCGAGGCCGCGCTGCAAGCTCAGCCGATCCTGGAGCTCGAGCGCGTGTACAAGCTCGCGACCGCGCGCGCCAAGGAAGACCCCGCGTTCGCGGCGCAGGCGCGCGCTGAGCTCGCGAAGCTCCACCGCGGCGACCTCGACGGGCGAGAAGCTTGGCAGCACGTCGTGAATGCTTCGCGGCGCGAGCTCGACAAGGTCTACGACAAGCTCGGGGTGCGCTTCGACATGTGGCGCGGCGAAAGTGCCTACGAAGAGATGCTACCGGGCGTGGTCGAGCTGCTCTTGCAGCGCGGGGTCGCGCGCGAAGATCAGGGCGCGATCTGCGTCTTCTTCGACGACGACCCTGAGCTTGGCAAGAGCCAGACGCCGTTCATCGTGCGCAAGCAGGACGGCGCGTATCTGTACGCGACGACCGACATCGCGGCCGTGCTCTACCGGCGCGACCAGCTCCACGCCGAGCGCATCGTGTACGTGGTGGATGCGCGGCAGAAGCTGCACTTCAAGCAGCTCTTCGCCACCGTCAGAAAGCTCGGGGTGCAGCTCGAGCTCGAGCACGTGGGCTTTGGCACCGTGCTCGGCAAGGACGGCAAGCCGCTCAAAGCGCGCGAGGGCGAGGCGGTCAAGCTCGCGGCGCTGCTCGACGAGGCCGAAGAGCGCGCGGCCAAACTGATCGCCGAAGAGGGCCTCGAGATCGAGCCCGAGCGCGCGAGCGAGCTGGCTCGCAGCGTGGGCATCGGCGCGGTGAAGTACGCCGATCTGAGCCAGAATCGATCGAGCGACTACCGTTTCGACTGGGACAAGCTGATCTCGCTCAAGGGCAACTCCGGACCCTACATCCAGTACGCGCACACGCGCGTGGCGGCGATCTTCCGCAAAGGCGAGATCGACCCGAGCACGCTCGACCTCGCGTCGGGCCTGTCGCTACAGGAGCCGACCGAGATCGCGCTCGGCAAGCAGCTTCTGCGCTTCCCCGACGTCGTGTACGAGACGGCGGCGGACAACCAGCCGCACCTGATCTGCGAGCACCTGTACTCCCTCGCGCGGCTGTTCAGCGCGTTTTACGAACAATGCCCGGTGCTCAAGGCTCAGCCAGAAGCGCGCAGGACGCGCCTCATCTTGTGCTGGCTGAGCGCACGACAGCTGCGCCGCGGGCTCGAGCTCCTCGGCATCGCCGCCCCCGAGCGCATGTAGTCGCGCGATGCCGGAAGCGCCTGAAACAGTGGCGAAGGCCGCACGGCTGACCTATGCTAGCTCCCCCGCGGGCTGCCGACCGACGCCGACCGGACAGTCCGGGCCGCTCCCCAACACGGCCACGCTGGACTCATGTCCAACAAGAGCACGAGCAAGGCTGCCCCCTCCGAGGAGAAGCCTCAGCCAGCGGAAGCGCCACAGGCCGATCCCGTCGGCCGCAAAAAGAAGCCCGGGAGCGCCGAGATCGCGGCCCAGCTCGCCGCGGGCGCTGCAGAGCTGGGCGTAGGCCACTACGCACGCGCTCTCGAGGACACGAACCCAAACAACGCGAGCCAGGCGGCGCGCGTGATCGAAGAGCTCGCGGCGCTGCGCCCCGAGCTGTGCGCGCCGCACATCGAGCGTCTGGTGCGCGCGCTCGGCAGCGAGAACGCGCGCGTGGTGCAAGCGAGCGCGACGGCGCTGCCGCTGCTCGCAAAGGTCGCGCCGGCCAAAGTGGCGCGCCACCTCGAACGCTTGCGGACCACCTACGACGCCGCGAGCGACGCCGCCAAGGAAGGCATGGTGCGATCGTTCGTGGCGCTGTGCGTCGCGTCGGTTGCGTACCAACGCCGCGTGATCGATGTGCTCGATCGCGCGCTCGGAACCGCCGACGCGAAGACACTCGTGCGCTGGACCGAGCTGGTGCTGCCCGCGCTCAAAGGCGAACCGCACGCGCAAGCGCGCGCGGTCGTGGAAGCCAGGCTCGCGGAGATCCCGCGCGCTCAGGCCGAGAAGATCGCGGGCTTCCTCGGCATCCGATTGAGGCCGAGCCGGTTCCCGTAGGTCGCGGTCAGAGCACCAAGAGGCCCGGCTCGTAGTCGGCGGGGGCGTGGTAGCCGAGCAACTGCAGGACGGTCGCCGCAACGTTCGAGAGGCGCGGGTGCACCACGCGCGTGTCGATGCGCAAGGACGGCACGCTCGGAGCGTACACGTAGAATGGAACGGGGTTCAGCGTGTGGCTGGTCTTGGGGCAGCGGTTGCCCTTGGCGTCGAGCTTCTGCTGTTTGGTCTTGGCGTCGAGCTCGAACATCTCGTCGGCGTTGCCGTGGTCGGCCGTGACGATGATGGCGCCGCGCAGCGCTGCGATCACCGGCAAGATGCGCCCGAGGCACAGGTCCACGGCCTGCACGGCGATGATGGCCGCCTCGAGCTTGCCCGTGTGCCCGACCATGTCGCCGTTCGCGAAATTGAGGCGCGCGTGGCGAATCTTGCCGCCGCGGAGGTGCTCGAGCAGCGCGTCGGTGATCTCCGCGGCTTTCATCCATGGGCGCTCGTCGAACGACACGCGATCGCTCGGAATCTCCACGTAGGTCTCGAGCGCCGCGTCGAACTTGCCGCTGCGGTTGCCGTTCCAGAAGTACGTGACGTGGCCGTACTTCTGCGTCTCGCTCAAGGCGAGCTGGGTCACCTGATTGCGCGCCAGGTACTCGCCGATCGTGCGCTCGATCAGCGGCGGCTGGACCAGGTACTGCTTCGGCGTCTTGGTGTCGCCGTCGTACTGCATCATCCCCGCGAACGACACGTCGGGACGCGGCCCGCGCTCGAACTCGGTGAGCACGGGCTCCTCGAACGCGCGGCTCAGCTCGAGCGCGCGGTCGCCGCGAAAGTTGAACAGCACCACGCTGGCGCCTTCGCGGATCGGTCCGATCGGCTCACCTGCGGGGTCCACGATCGTGAACGGCCCGAGGTCCTGGTCGATCACACCCGGGCTCTCCGCGCGCAACGTCTCGATCGCTTCGCGTGCGCTGCCGAAACCGCGCGCGGTGCCGAGCACGTGCGCGCGCCAACCGCGCTCGACGATGCGCCAATCCGCGTTGTAGCGGTCCATGGTCGTGGTCATGCGCCCACCGCCCGAGGCGATGCGGTAGTCGAGCTTGCCGCCCTGGCCGATCTCGGCGAGCACGCGCTCGAGCGCGTCGACGTATTGCAAGGCGCTGGTCTCCGGCACGTCGCGGCCGTCGAGCAACACGTGCACGCGCACGGTCGCGACGCCGTCCTTGGCGCAATGCCGCAGCAGCGCGAACAGATGCTCGATGTGACTGTGAACGTTGCCGTCGGACAGTAAGCCGATGAAGTGCATCGGCGTGCGGCGCTCCCGGCAGCGCTGGCACAGAGCTTTCCAGGTCGCGCCTTCGAACAGTGCGCCGCTCGCAATCGCCTGATCGACGAGCTTCGCGCCTTGGTCGAAGGTGCGCCCGGCGCCGAGGGCGTTGTGCCCGACCTCGCTGTTGCCCATGTCGGCATCGCTGGGCATGCCGACCGCAGTGCCGTGGGCGAGCAAGCGCGTGACGGCGGGCTGTTTGCTCAGCAGATCGAGGTTCGGCGTGCGGGCGAGGAACACCGCATCGCCGTCGTCGTGCGCGCCGCAGCCGACGCCGTCCATCACGCACAGGACGACGGGGCCCGTGACCCCGCCGAAGCCTTCGAGCTTACGCAACTTCCAGTCGGTCATGCCGCAACGTCACTTCTTCTTGGCGTGCTTGGCCTTGCCGCCTTTGCCGGCGTGCTTTGCCACTGCCTTGCCCTTGGTGTCGGGCTCGGGCTCCGCGGCCGGAGGTGGAGGTGGCGGAGCCTTGGGCTTGGGCGTCCACGGCAGCTCGAACGCCAGCACGGGCGCAGCCGCGCCATCGGCGAACGCGGCGCCGATCAGCGACACGACGCGCGCAGTCAGCGTGCTGCTGTCGGCGGTGACCACCACGCCGCAAGCTTTGGTCCCGCAGAGCGGTCGCATCACCTCGGTCAGCACCGAAGGCGGATCGGTCGTCTCTTGAATACGGAACTGAAACAGCGCCTGGGTGGCAGGTTCTTGATCCTCCATTTCCTTCTCGAGGTCGCTCTTGGCCACGCGCCCTTGCAGAAAGTCTTCCTTGTGGCCCGCGAGCGTTGCCTTGCGCTTCTGCTCTTCGGCCGCGAGCTGCTCCGTGCTCAGCCCCACGCGATAGAAATTGAGGTTCACGCCCGAGCCGGACGCGAACAGCTCGATGCGAACGTTGCCGCCCGTCGCGATGCTGTTCTCGACGTAAGGACAGCTCCCGGTCTTCGAGCTGCGGCAGGCGTCGTGCATGCCCTGCCATTGCTTGGCGAACTCGTCCCAGGTCCGCGGGTCGACGCTCTGCATCACGACCTCGTCGTAGCTGCGCGGCGTGGTCTGAAATGCGCTCGCCACGAGCCAACCGGTCTCGGTCGAGCCGCCGGCCTTGCGCACCTTGAGCGCGACCTTGTGCATGCCGGCCGCGTTGGCGCTGTTCAGCACCATCGCCAGCGTCTCGTACGGCAGCGACGCGTGCGTGGAGAGCGCGATCGTGCCGTGCGGCGGGCTCTGCAAGGCCGCCTTGAGCTTCGGCATCACACCGTCTTGCTGCTCAGCCGCAGGCACCTTGCCGTTCTCGAGCTTCACCACGACCTTGTCGTCGACGCGCACCTCGCTCATGTTGATGTCGACGGCGCGCGAATCGGTGGGCGCTGGGTCCGACGTGCGCAGCGCCACGGGAAGCTCCAGCACGCCGAGCGCCGGCGGCAGTGGAGCTGCGGGCGCCTCCGCAGACTTGCCGCCGCAGCCGATCGCGGCCTGCAAGGCGAGCATGGCGAGCACCACGGAGAGCACGGCGGGTTTCGACATGGGCGGGACTATACCCAGCTTTGAGCCCGAATACACAGCGGCACGGCGCGCGGCTGGGCAACGATCTTCGGAC
>JBIOJD010000010.1:0-23448 GCA_044450485.1 Polyangiales bacterium
CTCGAGACGCACTTCGCCCCAGCGATGCAGGCTTTGCCTTCGCCGCACGCATGGATGCAACCGAACAACAAGTCGATGGTCAGCAACCGAGCTTGTCCAGCCGTGACGAATATGTGACTGCGCGGCTCGACCAACACCGGATCCGAGAATCCCTCATAGAAGGCGTTCACCGCCACCGCGAGCGGTCCGAGCGGTCCGCCGTCGTGCACGAGCACGAGGCGCCTCGGCAGGGGTTTCTTCGTGAGATCGACCTGCACGGTGGTAGGCGCAGGCTTCTCGAAGCCCTCGATGTCGATACGCAGATGGTCGAATCCATCGTAGTCGCTGTCCACGACCACCACGATCTGCGTCGGCGTCGACTTCGCGCACGCGGCCAGGAGCAGCGCCAGCACGAGAAGGGGCGAGCGCGTGCGCACGAAGCTCATGGCATGCTGACCCGTCCGTGGATCACCGGTGGGTTGGTATCGCCGGTGAGGGTCGGACCTGCGGAAGCGGGCGCGAGCAGGACGATGGTCACGATTGTGGCTGCGACCACGGCGCCAGCGCCTGCCCACAACCACGGGCTCGCGAGCACGGACGACGAATGCTGCTGCGGGCCGGGCTCTGCACGGTCCGTCTCAGCTGCGGTCGCGGCCGCTGGGGCGTGCCTCCGGGTCGCGTCAGGCGCGCCCGCAGCCCGCGCGGCGGCCTCGGGCGCGGGTGGCGGGCTCAGCTCGAGCGTCAGCTCGACTTGGAGGGGCGCGTCTCCACCCACTTGCGCCGACTTCCCCGTGAGCTCGGCGCCGTCGCGCACGAGCGCGACGTGGTGCTCGCCCGGGTCCACGGAGACCGTTTGGACCGAGCCGGTGAGCTCGAGCTGTTTGTCGTCGAGCTTCAGGCTCGCGCCGGGTGCATCGCCAGAGACGCGAATCGTCAGGCTGCCGATACGCGGCTCGATCTCGGAAAGTAGCTGCGTCGCCGCCTCGCGGGTGGCCGCCTCCGCCGTCGCGTCGCGTACGATCGCACGCAGGAGCTCGGAGCTCTCGACGATCCGCCCGAGGTGCACCAGCGCCGACGCGAGGTTGTAGGCGACCACGTGCGACGAACGCAGCGCCAGCACGCGGCGGAAGCGATCCTCGGCCTGGGCCCAGTCTTCCAGCTCCACGAACTTCAGGCCTTCGGCGAACAACTGTCGCGCCTGATCGACAGAGGTGCTCTCGCCCGCTGATGGGCGATGCGCCGAGCCTGCCTCTTGCGCCGAGGCCGTCGACGCGAGGACGCAAAGCGAGGTGCACCACCACACCCAAAGCGGAATTCGGCGCATGCAAAGCATGAAAGGACGCGTCAGCACCCGAGCGCGAGCCCCGAGCCACGAAGCTCGCTCCCGGGCTTCAACTTTACAACGAAACGGAGCGCTCCATGGCACTCACGAAGGCTCGACACCGCACTACATGTCGGACAAGTCAGTGAGGCTGCACGCTCGGCGCGATGGCCTCGTGGCTGACGTCCGGGCCTCGGTCGGGCTCGAGCAGCGCAAGATCGAGGACCTCTTCGAGCGAGCGCACCAAGCTGAAGCGCAAGTCGTCGCGCACCTCGCTCGGTAGATCGTCGAGGTCGGCCTCGTTCTCGGCCGGCAAGATGATGTGCTCGATGCCCGCCCGGTGCGCGCCCAGCACCTTCTCTTTCAGGCCTCCGATAGGCAGCACGTGCCCGCGCAGCGTGATCTCGCCAGTCATCGCCACCTCGCGCCGGACTTTGCGACCCGTCATGGCCGACGCGAGCGCGGTCGCCATCGCGACACCCGCGGACGGGCCATCTTTGGGCACTGCGCCCGCCGGAACGTGGATGTGCGCTTCGATCGAGCCCAGGCGATCCTCGGACATGTCGAAGGCGGCGACGTGCGTGGCCGCGTAGGTCAACGCGGCTCGCGCAGACTCTTTCATCACGTCGCCGAGCTGGCCGGTCAGGATCAACGACACGCTGCCGAAGCCCTGCACTTGCACCGCTGCATCCGGCCGCCGCACTTCGGGCAAGCGCCGGATCGACGCCTCGACGAACATGATGTCGCCGCCCGCAGGCGTGTAGTACATGCCCGTCGCCACGCCGACCTCGTTTTGTTCGGCAGCTTTTTCCGGTCGCACCCGGGGCCGCCCGAGCATGGCCTGCACCTCGTCGGGACCGACACGCGCGGCGATCGTCTCGCCCGCGGCGACCTTGCGCGCAAGCTTGCGCGTCACTGCACCGATCTTGCGCTCGAGCTGGCGCACGCCCGCCTCGCGCGTGTAGCGCGACACGATCAGCGCGACCGCATCGTCGCCCAGCTCGATCTTCTGTTGCGTGAGCCCCGCTTCCGAGAGTTGGCGCGGAATCAAGTACTTCTTGGCAATCTCGCGCTTCTCGCGCTCGGTGTAGCCGGCGAACTCCACCACCTCCATGCGGTCGAACAGCGGCGCCGGAATGCCTTCGACGAAGTTCGCCGTGGCGATGAACAGCACTTCGCTCAGATCGAAAGGCACGTTCAGATAGTGATCGGTGAAGCTGTTGTTCTGCGCCGGGTCCAGCACCTCGAGCAGCGCCGCCGAGGGATTGCCCTGATACGACACCCCGAGCTTGTCCACCTCATCCAGCAACATCACCGGGTTCTTGGTTCCGGCCTGCTTCAGCGCTTGCGCGATCCGCCCGGGCATGGCCCCGATGTATGTCCGGCGGTGGCCGCGCACGTCGGCTTCGTCGCGCACACCACCCAGCGCTAGGCGCACGTACTTGCGGCCGAGGGCGCGAGCGATCGACTTGCCGATCGACGTCTTGCCTACGCCCGGCGGGCCGATGAACAGCAAGATGGGACCCTTGGCTGTTTCGCGCGCTTGCGCGGCGCCCGGCGCGGCGGTCGGCTCGGCGCCGGCCTGCGCGGGAAGCGCGGCTTCAGCAAGCGGTACCGCGGCGCTCTGCGCCTCGCGCTTGACCTTGGCCGCGTGCAGCTGGCGCACCGCCAGGAACTCGAGCACGCGGTCCTTCACATCCTCGAGGCCGTAGTGGTCGTCGTCGAGAACCTGCGCTGCACGCGTGACGTCGAGCTGATCCTCCGTGCGCGCGCTCCACGGCATCTCTGCGATCCATTCGAGGTATGTGCGGATCACCTGTCCTTCGGCCGACTCGCGGCCCGCGCGCTCGAGGCGGCCGAGCTCGCGGTTCACCTCGGTGCGCGCCTCTTCCGGCAAATCGAGCTTTTCGAGCCGCTCGCGCAGCCGCGCTGCGTCGTCCTCGCCCTGGCCTTCACCCTCGCCAAGCTCGCGCTTGATCGCCTTGAGCTGCTCGCGCAGGAACAGCTCGCGCTGGCGCTCGCCGAGCTCTTGCTGAACCTGGGATTGGATGTCCTCGCGCGCCTCGAGCTGGTCGAGCATGCGCTGGATCTGGATCAACACCCTGCGCATCCGCTCTTCGAGCACCGTGAGCTCGAGCAGTGCCTGCTTTTCGCCGGCCGGCACATCGAGGTAGCCGGCAGCGAGATCCGCGAACGCACCAGGCTCGGTGAGAGCCTGCATGATGCGTGCGAGCACGGGCTCGGGCACGCCACGCTTCTGCGCCAAGGCCGCCGCGCGCGAGCGCAGCTCCGCGTTCAGCGCCACGAAGGCGGGGTCTTCGGCGTCGGGCGGCGGAACGTCGGCCACCTCGATGCACACCGCGCGCATGAAGTCGTCCGATGCGCGGTAGTCGATCGCGGACGCGCGCGCTTCGCCTTCGAGGATGAGCTGCACGCCGCCTTGCGTGCGGGTGACCTGGCCGATCTTGGCGATCACACCCATGGTGTAGAGCTGCCCTGGCTCGGGCTTGTCCACGTTCTCGCGCTGGGCGACCGCGAACACGCGGCGGTCGCCTTTGTTCGCAGCCTCGACTGCGCGCAGGGTCGACTCGCGGCCCACCGCAATCGGCACGGTCACGCCGGGAAACACCACGGTGCCGCGCAGCGGAATCACTGGCAAAGTCTGTCGTTCTGACATCGGCTCCTCCGGCGGCCCCGACTCGTGCGGTACCGCATCAGATTCAAGCTAACCATCGCGAAGGGCAGCACAAGGGCTGGGCGCAGCGGTCGCTCGGCTCGACGCCTCGTGGTATGCGATGCGCACACCATGCCGATCACCTTTTTGCACGAGCAAGCGGTGCCCTACGGCACGGCGAGCGAGATCGGTCCGCTCGTGCGCCGGATCGTGGCGCGCAACCCGAGCCCGTTCACCTATCACGGCACCGGTACGTACGTGGTCGGGCGCGGCAACGTCGCGCTGATCGATCCGGGTCCCGATCTGGTCGAGCACGTCGATGCGCTGCTCGCAGCGCTGCCCGGAGAGCGCATCACGCACCAACTGATCACGCACACCCACAACGACCATTCGCCGGCTGCGCGGCGCGTGCGCGAACGGACCGGCGCGCAGACCTACGGCTTTGGGCCGCACGCCGAGGGCCGGCACGAGCGGGGCGCCAAGGTCGAGGCGGGCGGTGACATGAATTTCGTGCCCGATGTCGCACTGCGCCACGGCGAGGTGATCGAGGGCGACGGGTTCTCGATCGAGTGCGTGCACACGCCCGGCCACTGCAGCAACCACCTTTGCTTCGCGCTGCGCGAGCAGGGCGTGCTCTTCACCGGCGACCACGTGATGGGCTGGTCGACCTCGGTCATCTCGCCCCCGGACGGAGACATGGGCGACTACCTGCGCAGCCTGCAACTCCTGCTCGAGCGCGACGACCGGACGCTCTTGCCCGCGCACGGGCCGGCCATCGACTCACCCAAGAGCTTCGTGCGCGACTATGTCGAGCACCGCAAGGAGCGCGAACGGCAGATCATCGATTGCCTCGCGCAGGGCGTGGAGCGCATCGGCGAAATGGTGCCGCGCATGTACCAGAGCACACCCGTGATCCTGCACCGGGCCGCCGCGCGCTCGGTGCTCGCACACGTGCTCGACCTGCTCGAGCGCGGCGCGGTCGAGAGCGACGAGCCGCCGAGCCTCGACGCCCGCTATCGACTGAAATAGCGCGGAAGTCGCCGGCGCACGATTTGCGGGCGGCCGGCCCGCGGATACATTGCGGCTGTGGGCGCATTCGACGTACCGGTTCGCGAGCACATGAGCGAACCGCTGCACACGGTTGGTCCGGACACGCGCCTGCCCGCGGTGGAGCGGCTGCTGCGAGACGCGGGCGTCTCTGGCGTGCCCGTGGTCGACGCGCAGATGCGTCCGCTCGGGGTCATCAGCCGGACCGATCTGGTCCAGGCAGGAGCGGTGCCGGCGGTGACTGGCACGCAGCAGAGCTACCCGATGCTGCCGGACCGCAGAATCGGGGACGTCAAGCACGGCCCAGCGCTGTGCGTTCCGATCCAAGGCAGCCTGGCGGACGCCGTGAGCCTGATGCGTGAGGAGCGCGTTCACCGCGTGCTGGTCACCGACGCCGACCGGTTGTGCGGCATCGTCAGCGTGTGGGACGTGATGCGTGTGGTGGCCGACGCGAGAATCAGTCGCCCGATCGGGACGATGATGTCGTCGCCCGTGGTCTCAGTGCTCGCCGACGAAGATACGGAGGTCGCGCTGCACAAGCTGCGCGCGGCCCGCGTCCACGGGCTGCTGGTGGTGGAGCGGGGCTGGCCGATTGGCGTGTTCAGCCAAGAGGAGGCGCTCGGGGCCGCCTTGTGGCCAGCGCCGACCCTGGTCGAGCAATGGTTCAGCTCGGCGGTGTTGACCTTGCCGCCGAGCATGGCGGTGCACCGCGCTGCCGCCCAGGCGTGCGCCACGCACAGCCGCGACATCGCCGTGATGGATCTGGAAGGAGTCGGCGGGATCGTGACTGCGAGCGACTTCCTCAGCGTCGAAGCCGACTGATTCCGGCCCGCACTGCAAGCCTGCGCGGCTCGAGCTTGTCGAAACGAGCTGGGTGCGTATTTCCAACGCATGACCTCGGCGTCGATCTTCGAACGACTGCGCAGCCTGGGCGGCCCGGCCACCACGACCGAGGCCGAGGTGCTCGTGCGCGCCACGCTCAGCGCGCTGGGCTCTCGTCTGCCGGCGGCGGACCGGGCGTTGCTGGCACGGACGCTGCCCGAGACATTCCACGACGCGCTCGATCGACCGACCTCGGCCGAAGAAGCCTCACTCGGTGCGTTCGGAGCCGCTGTGGCCGGCGAGTGCAAGCTCGACCCCAGCCACGGTGTGGAACAGCTCGAAATCGCGTGCCGTGTCGTCGCTGAACGGCTGGACGGCGCTTCACGTGAAGCGCAGTGCCGGCATCTGCCAGACGCGCTCGCGCCATTGCTTTCGCTGCCAGGGGCCGAGGCATTGCCGACCCGAATCGGCGCGCCAAGGTCGGACGGTCGTGCGACCAGCGAGCGTCGGGGACGTGGTTAGATTCAGCTGGTGACGAGCGCGAGCAACCGAGAGATCGCCGCCTTGTTGGATCGGGTCGGCGACCTGCTGCAGGCACAGGCCGCGAATCCGTTTCGAGCGCGCGCCTACCACTCGGGCGCGGACAGCCTACGTCAGCTGGAGCAGCCGGCCGCCGAGATCCTCGAGCGCGAAGGCGAGGCCGGGCTCGAGCGCATCCCGCGCGTGGGAGCGGGCATCGCGCGAGCGATCGCAGAGGTCGTGCGCAGCGGACGGCTCGGCATGCTCGACCGGCTGCAGGGCGACATGTCGCCCGAAGACCTCTTGTGCTCGGTGCCGGGGATCGGTCGTACGCTCGCGCACCGCATCCACGAAACGCTCGGGATAGCAAAGCTCGAGGAGCTCGAGCTAGCGGCGCATGACGGCCGACTCGCGACCTTGCCAGGAATGGGACAGCGCAGGCTCGAAGCCATGCGCGACGTGCTCGGCTCGCTCCTTCGCCGCGGCGCCTTTCGCTCCGCCCGTACGGCCGAGCGCGAGGCGAGTGAGGAGCGGCCCAGCGTCGAGACCTTGCTGGCCATGGACGCGCGCTATCGCGAAGCTGCGCAAGCCGGCACGCTGCCCAAGATCGCGCCGCGCCGTTTCAACCCCGATCACGAAGCGTGGCTGCCCGTGCTTCACGAGGAGCGCGACGGCTGGCAACTGAGCGCGCTCTTCTCCAACACCGCTCGCGCGCACCAGCTCGACCGCACGCGCGATTGGGTCGTGCTGTTCTGCGAACGCGACGGCCACGAGAGCCAATTCACGGTGGTGACCGAGCACAACGGCCCCCTGACCGGACAGCGAGTCGTCCGCGGCCGCGAACCAGAGTGCGCCCACCTCCCCCATCCGGTGACGACTGCTCCTGCTCGTTAGCGTGCTAGAGTTTCGCCACATGCGGGTTTGGGTGATCGCGGGCGCGGTGTTGGCTTTAGGCGGTGGATGGCTGGTCTACCGCGTGGCCACGCTCGAAGATCGAGTGACTGCGCTGAACAAGAGGCTCGGCCCCGAGATGGCCGCCTCGTCGCACGAGGCTGGGCCCAAGCCAGCCACGAACCACGAGCAACGGATCCTCGCGCTCGAAGCCGACGTGCGCGCGTTGCGGGAAGAGCTCGACGCGCTCGACGCACCGCCAGCGGGGCTCAAGGCCTCGGCGCCGGGCGCGCTGAACGACAAGGGCGCCGAGCAGCAAATCTTGTCCGTGGTGGAGCGCAAGGCGAACCGCATCCGCGACCGACAGCTCGAGTTCCACCGCTCGCGCTGGCTCGAGTGGCGGGAGGGCGCGCTCGACGGCTTCTCGCAGCAGTTCGGCCTGTCGCCTTGGCAGACCGAGCAGCTTCACCAGCTGCTCTCGGACGAGGTCGACAAGATGGTCGAGATCCTGCGCCAACCGGACGCGCTCGAGAACCCGGAGCAAGGCGTGGCCGCTTGGGTGGCAGCGCTCGAGCAGACCGACAATGCGGCGCACCGCTTGCTCGACCCTGCGCAGAACGCGGCGTGGGACCAGGCGCGCATGGTCGAGCGCAAAGTGCTCTGGCCCTGGCTCCCGAATCACTGAGCGCGCGCGTTTCTTTGCCTACGGCGTTGCACGCTCAGTGCGCGACGGTGCCTGCGTCGTCTTCGGGGGCGACCGAGCCCGTCGAGGGTGTCCCGGCCGCGCCGGCCGCGCCCAAGCCATTGCTCCCGCCGGTCCCCCCGGTTGCGTTTGCGCCCGGCGTCATCCCCGCGGGCGAGGTCGCTCCGCCCGTGCCAGTCGAGGTTCCGGCGCCCTGGTTGCCGAAGTCGGTGCTCTTCGACATGCCCGCGTCCTCGGAGGTCGGCTGAGGCGATCTCATCGCAGGCGGCTCGAGGCCGGGGGAGCCCGCGGTGGGCTTACCGGTCCCTGCGCACGCCGCGACCAAACAGATCGCGAGCAGCCAGCGCCACGCCCGGACGACACCCATGCAGCAAAGCCTAACGCAGCGAGCAAGCTGGTTCCAATCGCGGGGCGATCGCGCGCAAACCGGCGCAAAGCCACGGGCTGGCGATGCCGGCGAGGCCCAGTTACACTATGCGGTGTGAGAGTCTCGGAGCGCCGGTGGTCGCTTGCTCGCAGCGTGCATGCTGCGCTGCTTCCGTTGCTGCTTCTGGCCGTGACGCCGGCACCGGGTCTCGCGCTGTGCGCGCAAGGCGACGCGCTGCACCACAGTTGCTGCTGCCCAGCCCACGCCGCGCACCGAGCACCGCAGGCCGAGCTGTCCACGAGCTGCTGCTGCAAGCTGGAACAGCAGCGCGTGCCCGTGCAGTCGAGCTCCGTGCTGCGCGTGGAGCGCGGAAGCGGCCAGAGCGTCGCGCCAGCGGCGCACGATCCCACGGACGTCGAGTCGCCTCTGCGCTCGGCTGTCAGTGCCGCACCCGAGGTGCCTCGAGCGCGCGGTGGACCGCCTCTGTTCATCTTGCACCGGTCGCTGCTGATCTGAGCTCGGGCTGAGCTGCGCGAAGCGGCGTCGCCGCGGCGACGCTTCGGACGCGCCGCGCTCTGCGCTGAAAGCCTCGATCTGGCGCTCGCGAGCGCCAATTGCGGCTCGGGCCCGCATCGAGAGGGCCCGCACGCGCGCGTGCTCGCCGCACGCGAGCCCGCCCTGCTTGATCTTCGACTGGAGCGACCGTGAAAAACGCAAATCTACATAGTGTCCTGTCGACCGCCGAAGTCGGCGCGCTCGCGCTGCTGCTCGGAGGCTGCATCGCGAAGAGCACCGAGGACGGCTACGAGCGTGTTCTGCACCAAAGCGCGCAGCTCTCACCGCCTACGCGACTGGACGCACAGGAGCGCGCGCGCGAGGACGACGCCGAGCTCGCAGGGCAGCCTCGGCTCGCGACCGTGCTGCGGCTCGCGCTCCTTCGCAATCCCGAGCTGCGCGAGGCGCGCGAGCGAGTACGGGCGAGCGCCGCCCGCGTGATGGCCAAAGGTCGCTTGCCCGACCCCGAGCTCAAGTACGAGCAGTGGGCGGTCCCGCTCGATCGGCCCTACGCGCTCGACAAGGCCGGGATGCTCATGCTCGGCGTGCGCCAGAGCTTTCCTGCGCCGGGCAGTCTCGACGCCGAGAGCCGAGCCGCGCTGCAAGAAGCGGAGATGACGCTGGAGGCACAGCGCGCGCGCGTACGCGACCTGCGCGCGGCGGTCGCGCGGGCGTACTTCGACTACGCGAGGGCCTGCGCCGAGTCCGAGATCCGGCACGAGCACGAGCGACTCGCGACCCGCGTGCTCGAGCTCGCGCGCGGCCAATATCTCGGCGGCGGCGGGCGCCAACAAGACGTGCTGCGGCTCGAGGTGGAGCTCTCACGTGCTCACGGCGAGCTGATCGAGCTCGCCGCAGAGCAGCGGTCGGCACGGGCGCAGCTCAATACCTTGATGGCTCGCAACGCCGACGCGCCGCTCGGCACGCCGCCAGCGCCAGCCTCCGCCGAGCTGCAGCGCAGCTCCGCTCAGCTCGAGGCCGCGATGCTCGCGCAGCGCCCGGAGCTCGCGTCGGGAGCCCACGCGATCGAGCGCAGCAAGGCCATGCTGCGCGCCGCGCACAAGACGGCGAGCCTGCCCAGCTTCATGGTCGGCCTCGACTACTGGCTGATGCCTCAGGCCAGCAATCCGCATGCGTATGGCGCGATGGTCTCGATGAGCTTGCCTTGGCTCAATCCGCAGCACGACGAGGAGGTGCGCGAGGCCGAGCACATGCTGGCCGCGGAGCGCAGCGCGCTCGAAGCGGCTCGCAACGGCGCGCGCTACGAGCTTCACGACGCTCTCGCGCGCTACCAGGCAGCACGCGACTCACTCGCGATCGTCGATCTCGCCCTGCTCGGACAGACGCAGCGAAGCTACGAAGCGGCCGAGTCGGCCTTCGCAACCGGCCAAGGCGACGCGGCGAGCGTGCTCGATGCGCTTCGCATGTACCTCGACGTTCGCATCGAGCAGAACCGTGCGCGGGCGCGGCTGCAAGCGGCCCTGGCCGAGGTCGAGCGCAGCGCCAGCACCGAGCTGGTCGAGATCACGAGCGACGGGAGGACGCCATGAAGGCCGATGAGGCGAAGGGGAACGACGAGGGGGCACCCGCGAAAGCCGACACCACGGTCGCGCCGCGGGGCACAGCCGTGATGGCGGTCGTCCGCTGGCTGCTGGTCGCGGCGATGGCGGTCGCGGCCGTGATCGCGTTCACCAAGCTGAGCGACGAAGAGCAAGCGCAAGACGCCGCGACCACGCTGTACACGTGTCCGATGCACCCAGCGATCGTGCAGGATCACCCCGGTCAGTGCCCGATCTGCGGCATGACGCTCGTGCCGAAGAAGAACACCGGCGCGGCAGCGGGACCGACCGAGCCAGTTGCTTCCCACACTGGGGCCGCGCCCGCCGGGCTCGTGCCGATCACGCTGACCCCGGAGCGGATTCAGCTCACCGGGATGCGCACGGCCAAGGCGACACGCGCGCCGCTCGGGTCGGAGCTGCGTGCCACCGGCTATGTCGCCGCGCGCGAGTCCGCGATGGCGCAGGTGCACGCACGCTTCTCTGGCTTCATCGAGTCGCTGCCGGTCGCCGCCACTGGCCAGCGCGTCGCGCGCGGACAGTTGCTCGCCACCATCTACAGCCAGCAGCTGCTCGCGGCTCAGCAGGATCTCTTGAACGCGGCCAAGTGGTCGCAGGGCGCAACGGCGAGCGCGGGAACGGCACCGGGGCTTTCGGGCGCGACGCTGCTGGCGGGGGCGCGCACACGGCTCGAGCAGCTCGGGGTCGCGTCCGAAGAGATAGAAGAGGTGGTTCGCAGCGGTCACGTCAAGAACGCGCTCGGGGTCCGCTCTCCGATCGCGGGGTACGTGTCGCGCAAGAGCGCGGTGCTCGGCGCCTACGTCGAGCCGGGGAGCGAGCTGTTCGAGATTGCCGATCTGTCTTCGGTCTGGGTTCTGATCGACGTGCCCGAACAGCAGATCGCGGCCGTTCGCAAGGGCGCCCGCGCGCGCTTCAGCTTGCCGGCGCTCGAAGGCCAGATTTACTCGGGCCCGGTCGAGCTCGTGTACCCGACGCTCGACAGCGAGACCCGCACCTTGCGCCTGCGTCTGGTGCTCAAGAACCCGAATCTCGCGCTGCGGCCGGGCATGTACGGCGACGCGGTGGTGGAGGTGCGGGCGAGCGCCGGCCTCGTGGTCCCGACGGAGGCGATCGTCGACACGGGTGCGACGCAGTACGTATTCGTGGCGCTGGAAGGCGGGCGCTTCGAGCCGCGCAAGGTGAAGCTCGGCGCGCGCGTCGCCGACCGTGTCGAAGTGCTGGAGGGCGTGCGCGACGGCGAGACCGTCGTCACGACGGCAAACTTCCTGCTCGACTCGGAAAGCCGCCTGGCAGGCACGATCGCCGGTGCGCCCGAGGAGCAGGAGCCGCCACTTCAGGCCGAATCACAGCACACCAAGGGGACCGGCGCGTCGACGGGGCCACCGCACAAGTCGAGCGCGCGCGCGGCCGCAATCTCCAAGCCCTGGCGGTGAAACCATGGTTGCGCGAATCATCGATTTTTGCGCCAACAACCGCCTGCCGGTTCTTCTCGGCGTCGCGTTCGCCACGCTCGCGAGTGTGTACTGCGTGCGCCACGTGAAGCTCGACGCCATCCCGGACCTCTCGGATCCGCAAGTGATCGTGTTCAGCGAGTGGATGGGCCGCAGCCCGACGCTGGTCGAGGACCAAGTCACCTACCCCATAGCCGCATCGCTGCTCGGCACGCCGCACGTCACGGACGTACGGGGCTACTCGATGTTCGGCATGTCCTTCATCTACGTGATCTTCGAGGAGGGAACCGACCAATATTGGGCGCGAAGCCGCGTGCTCGAGTACTTGAACGGCATCCGCGGTCACCTGCCCGAGGGCGTGAACCCCGTGCTCGGGCCGGACGCGAGCGCGATCGGCTGGGTGTTTCAGTACGCGCTGGTCGACGGCAGCGGAACGCACGGTCTCGACGAGCTCCGCGCGTACCAGGACTTCTCGCTGCGCTACGCGTTGACCAGCGTCCCAGGCGTGGCCGAGGTCGCGAGCATCGGCGGCTATCAGAAGCAATACCAAATCACGATCGACCCGAATCGGCTGCGCGCCTATGGCGTGTCGCTCGAGCAGCTCGCGCAGGCCGTGCGTCAATCCAACGACGACGTCGGCGGACGCGTCATCGAGCTCTCGGGCCGCGAGTACTTCGTGCGCGGCCGCGGCTACGTCAAGGAGCTCGGGGACCTCGAGCGGATCGTGATCAAGAACGGCGGCCCGGGCAGCGCGCCAGTGCTCGTGCGCGACGTGGCGAGCGTGCGCTTCGGACCCGAGATCCGGCGCGGCGTGCTCGACTGGAACGGCGACGGCGAGACGGTCGGGGCGGTCGTCGTGATGCGCCACGGCGAAAACGCGTTGGACGTGATCGGCCGGGTCAAGCGACGCCTGAAAGAGCTCGAGCCCGGCATGCCCAAGGGCGTGCGCGTGGAGATCGCCTACGATCGAAGCAGCTTGATCGAGCGCTCGATCGCCACGCTCAAGCGCGCGCTGCTCGAAGAGATGACGGTGGTGGCGCTGGTCATCGCGCTGTTCCTGATGCACTTCCGTAGCTCGCTCTTGCCGATCGTGTCGCTGCCGATCGCGGTCGGTCTCTCGTTCATCCCGATGTACCTGTTCGACATCCCCTCCACGATCATGAGCCTCGGCGGGATCGCAATCGCGATCGGCGCGACAGTCGACGCCGAGATCGTGATGATCGAGGCGTGCCACAAGAAGCTCGAGCACGCGCCGCCGGGCGCCGACCGCAAGCAGTTGCTGGCCGAGGCGGCGCGCGAGGTCACACCCGCGATCTTCTTCTCGCTCCTGATCATCGCGGTGGCCTTCTTGCCGGTGTTCGCGCTCGGCGGACAGGCCGGCAGGCTGTTCAAGCCGCTCGCGTACACCAAGACCTTCGTGATGCTGGGCTCGGCGCTGCTCTCGATCACCTTCGCTCCTGCGTTGCGCGACCTGCTGATCCGCGGCCGGATCCGGCCCGAGCACGAGCACCCGCTGTCACGGCTGATCGTCGCGCTGTACCGCCCGTTCGTGTACGTGGCCTTGCGCCGGCCGATCTCGACGGTGGCGATCGGCGCGCTGGCGGTGCTGTCGGCCGTGCCACTGGCCTCGAGGCTCGGTCACGAGTTCATGCCGCCGCTCGACGAAGGCGACGTGCTCTACATGCCGATCACGCTACCCAACATCTCGATCGAGGAGGCCAAGCGCCAGCTCCAGCGCCAGGATCAGATGCTGCGCTCGTTTCCGGAGGTGGCCTCGGTGTTCGGCAAGGTCGGTCGGGTGGAGAGCCCGACCGATCCGGCCCCGCTCACCATGGTCGAGACCACCGTGCGGCTACGCTCAGAGCGAACGTGGCGCAAGGTGACGGAGCGCCGCTTCTATTCCGGGTGGGCGCCAGGTTGGCTGAAGCCCACGCTCCGCCGGCTGTGGCCCGAGCAACGCCCCATTCACTGGGAAGAGCTGACAGCCGAAATGAACCGCGTGATGCAGTTCCCGGGCTGGACCAACGCCTGGACCATGCCGATCAAGACCCGCGTCGACATGCTGTCGACCGGCATCCGCACGCCGATCGGGATCAAGGTGCTCGGCAGCGACCTGCAGGCGATCGAGCGAATCGGCAAACAGCTCGAGCACGTGGTGGCAACGGTTCCGGGAACGCGCAGCGTGTTCTACGAGCGCAACCTCGGCGGCTTGTATCTCGACATCGTGCCCAATCGCGACGCGCTCGCGCGCTACGGACTGCGCATCGCCGATGTCGAGAACGTGATCGAAGCCTCGATCGGCGGTGTGCCAATCAGCACCACGGTCGAAGGCCGCAACCGCTTCTCGATCAACGTGCGCTATCCCCGCGACATGCGTTCCGACGTGGAGCACCTGCGCGAGGTGTTGGTACCGCTCCCGGTAGCGGGTCAGCCGGAGGGAACGAGCGCGAGCACGATGGGGAGCGCCGGCCCGATGGCGACGCGAGCTCCGGGTGGGCAGGCGTTCGTCCCGCTCGGTCAGCTCGCAGACGTGCGCGTGACCAGCGGGCCGCCGATGGTGCGCGACGAAGGTGGATCGCTGGTCGGCTACGTGTACGTGGACATCGACAGCGCCAAGCGCGACATCGGAGGGTACGTGATCGATGCCAAGGCGGCCGTGCACGCTGCGCTCGGCAACGGCGAGCTCACACTGCCGACCGGCTATTCGTTGAAATGGACGGGTCAGTACGAGCTGCTCGAGCAGATGCGCGAACGGATGAAGCTGATCATTCCGGTCACGCTGTTGCTCGTCGTCCTGCTGCTGTACGCGCAATTCCGGAACGTCGTCGAAGTGCTGATCGTGCTGCTGTCGATTCCGTTCGCGCTGGTCGGTAGCGTGTGGCTGATGTGGCTGCTCGACTACCGGATCTCGACCGCGGTGTGGGTCGGCGTGATCGCCCTGGTCGGGTTGGCTGCACAGACCGGCGTCGTGATGATCGTGTACATCGACCACGCGCTCGAGCGCCGCAGGCAGGCCGGCACGCTGCGCGACCTCGGCGACGTCATCGAGGCGCACATGGAAGGCACCGTGCAGCGAGTACGGCCCAAGTTGATGACGGTCGCGACCATGCTCATAGGGCTCGTGCCGCTGCTCTGGGCAACCGGCACCGGCGCGGACGTGATGAAGCGCATCGCGGCGCCGATGGTGGGAGGGCTCCTGACGTCGGCATTCCTGACGCTCGAGATCATTCCGGTGATCTCCACCTATTTCCGCTACGAGCAGCTCTTGTGGCACGAGCTGCGCAAGCTGGCGCCAGCCAAGCTGGCCTGGCTCGAACGTGCAGCCACTGCCCTAGGCCTCGCCCTGAGCGTGCTCGTGCTCACGCTCGTTTCGCCAGTCTACGTGACTGCCCCGGCGTGGGCGGTGCGCGCGGCGCTCGCGCTCGCCGCGCTCGTCATCGCCGGGAGCATCGTGGCTTATCTCTGGCAGCGGCCCTCGGCCAAGCGCCTGGTGTGGCCAACGAGCCACCCAGCCTGAGCGTCCCACGTGCATGCCGAGGAACCGCAGACTATGCTGCGGCGATTCAAGGACGGCGCCGGCTCGCGCTGCGCGCCGCCCAGGAGAGGACCCGATGCGATTCACACGAACAGCCTTGGCGGTGGCCGTTCTGTTCGGCTCGTGCGGATGCGGCCATTCCCAAGCGGCGCCCCCGCCCAAGGGCTCGATCGCGATGTTGGTGACCGAGAACGGCTTCGAGCCGAACGAGCTGAAGGTCAAGCAGGGCGAGCCCGTCACGCTGCTGATCACGCGCAAGACGGACGCAACGTGCGCGAAGGCCATCGTGATCGACGAGTACGCCATCCACGCCGACCTACCGCTCGGCAAACAGGTCGCCGTGTCGTTCACACCCAACAAGACCGGTCGCATCAAGTACGGTTGCGCCATGGACAAGATGATCTCGGGCGTATTGATCATCGAGTGAGGTGAGCGTCATGCCGGAACGAATCGCCGCAGTCACCGGAGCCAACCGTGGCCTGGGGCTCGCGACTTGTCGTGCGCTCGCCCAGCGCGGCATGCGCGTCCTACTCACCGCGCGGAACGCCGCGAAGGCCGAGGCCGCGGCCAGCGCGCTCCGTGCAGAAGGCCTGGACGTGACGGGCACCGCGCTCGACGTGGCGAGCGACGCCGAGGTCGAAGCCTTCGCTGGGTTCGTGAAGCAGCGCTTCGGACATCTCGACGTCCTGGTCAACAACGCAGGCGCTATCTTCGAGAAGGGCCGCTCGGCCAGCGCCAACGTCGCAGCCGAAGTGCTCGCACACGCGTTCGACACGAACACGCTCGGCGCTTATCGCTTGACCCGGGTCTTCCTGCCGCTGATGAACCAGAGCGGCTATGGACGCGTGGTCAACGTTTCATCGGGCATGGGTGGAATAACCGAGATGGGCGGCGGTTCTCCCGCCTATCGAGTGTCCAAAGCCGCATTGAACGCGCTGACCCGGATCTTCCATGCCGAGGCGACGGGTAACGTCAAGGTCAATTCGGTGTGCCCGGGTTGGGTCAAGACCGACATGGGCGGCCCGGGCGCGAGCCGGAGCGTGGAGCAGGGCATCGCAGGTATCGTTTGGGCGGCGACCCTGCCAGACGACGGACCGTCGGGCGGATTCTTCCGCGATGGAAAGCCCATCGCCTTCTGATGCGAATGGCATGGACCATGCATTAAGCCGCGCGGTGGCGGCACGACAACTTCGCGCACTTTGCGATCCGCGCCGCGCAGTGCCGCAATTGCTTCCAAATCTCAGATCACGCAATTAAGGCACCCACCTCTTGCCGTTGCGCTTCTCCTCGCGGCATTTTGCCTGAGCGGGGCGATTTGCCCCTGATGACATGCTCGAACGCCTGATCGATTTCTCGATTCGCCGCCGCGCCGCAACGCTGGTCGCAACGGCATGCTTTGCGCTCTTCGGCGTGTACACCTTGTCGCGGCTCAAGATCGAATCCTTCCCCGACGTCACGAACGTTCAGGTGATGGTGATCACGCTCGTGCCCGGCCAGGCCGCGGAGGAGGTCGAGAAGCGCGTCACGATTCCGGTCGAGCGTGCGCTCACGAACATGCCGAACGTGCTCGGGCAGCGTTCGATCACGTCGTTCGGTCTGTCGCAGGTGATCGTGACCTTCGAGGACGGAACGGACATCTACTTCGCGCGCCAGCAGGTGGCCGAGCGCCTGCCGGACGCGGAGGTGCCCGAAGGCGTGACCCCCACGCTCGGCCCGAACGACACGCCCGTGGGGCAGGTGTATCAGTACACGCTCGAGAGCGATCACCACAGCCCGAGCGAGCTACGCGGCTGGCAGGACTGGGTGGTGTCGCGCCAGCTCATGCGCGTGCAGGGCGTGGCCGACGTGGTGAGCTTCGGTGGCTTCCAAAAGGAGTACCACGTGCTGGCCGACCCACTGGCGCTGCGCGCCAACGGTCTCGGCCTCGATGATCTGATCGACGCGGTCAACGCCAGCAACGCCGCCACCTCCGGCGGCTATCTGCGCACCGGTGAGGCCGAGTTCGTCGTGCGCGGGCGGGGCTACTTGAACGGCCCCGAAGACGTCGAGAAGGTCGTGCTCAAGGCCGAGCGAGGCACACCGATCCTCGTGCGCAACGTGGCCAAGGTCGTGGAAGGCTACACCCCGCGGCGCGGCGCGGTCGCGCGGGGCCCAGCGATCGACTCAGTCGAAGGCACGATCCTGCTCCGGCGTGGAGAGAACCCCAAGGACGTGCTCGACGCGGTGCACCTCGCGATCGACGAGGTCAACCTCAACGTGTTGCCCAAGGGCATGCGTATCGTGCCGTTCTACGATCGCACGCGTCTGGTCAACACCACGCTCGACACCGTGGCGCACAACATGCTCGAAGGCGCCACGTTGGTGGCGCTCGTGCTCTTCGTGTTCCTGCGTGCGGTCTCGGGCTCGATCGCGGTCGCGGTCACGATGCCGCTGGCGCTGTGCACCGCCTTCATCGGTCTGTACTATTCCGGGGTTCCGGCGAACCTCCTGTCGATGGGAGCGATCGACTTCGGGATCTTGCTCGATGGCGCGGTGGTGCTGGTCGAGAACGCGTACCACTTGCTCGGCGAACGGCAGCCGAAGCCCCACGGGGTACCGGTCGTCATCGCTCAAGCCGCCAAGGAGGTGGTCCGCCCTACCCTGTTCTCGATGTCGATCATCGCCGCAGCGATGCTGCCGATCTTCACCTTGCAGCGCGTCGAAGGCCGGATCTTCAGGCCGATGGCGCTCACCTATGCGTTCGCCTTGGCCGGCTCGCTGTTCTTCATGGTCACGTGCGTGCCGGCGCTCACCACGGTGCTGCTGAAGAACCGCAAGGTGGCGGCACACGATCCAGGCTTCTTGATCTTCCTGCGCAAGCACTACCTCGCGGCGCTGCGCTTAGCGCTGCGTTTGCCTTGGCTGATGCCTCTGATCGGGCTCTGCGTGCTGGGTGCGGCCGGGGCGATGATCCCGTTGCTCGGGACGGAGTTCCTTCCCGAGATGAACGAGGGCGACATCCACATCACCGTCACGATGCCGTCGTCGGTCTCGCTCGACCGCGGCGCTCAAGTGCTGCGCGAGATCCGGATCACGCTGATGAAGTACCCGGAGGTTCGGGACGTGCTCACGGAGCAGGGTCACCCGGAGGACGGCACGGACGACGAAGCTCCGAACCAGGCCGAGACCTTCGTGATGCTGAAGCCTCCGGAGACATGGCGCACCGGTCGGAGCAAGGAGCAGCTCGTCGAAGCGATGCGCGCGGAGCTGCAGAAGCGGCTCGGCATCGAGTACAACTTCTCGCAACCGATCAAAGACCGTGTCGAGGAATCGATCTCGGGCATCCGCGGCCAGATCGTCGTCAAGATCTACGGCATCGACCTGAACCTGATGCACCAGAAGCTCGACGAAGTGCGGCGGGTGTTGAATCAGGTGCAGGGCTCACGCGACGTCGAAGTCTATCGCGCGGGCGCCTCGCAGCACGTGGTTGCCGACATCGATCGCGACGCGACCGCACGCATGGGGATCCCCGTCCGCGACGTCGAGGACGTGATCGAGAGCGCGTTTGGCGGCAAGCTCGCGACTCAGATCTGGGAAGGCGAGCGCAAGGTGGGGGTACGGATCAAGCTGCCCACCCCCGCCGACGGTGACGCGTTCGCGGTGGGCCGGCTCGAGATCCCGATCGGCGCGACGCGCTTGCCGCTCGCGTCTCTGTCCAACGTGCACCAGGACCTCGGACGCACGCAGATCAACCGCGAGCAAGGCGGACGCTTTCTCGCGATCAAGTGCAACATCGAGGGCCGCGACATGGGCTCGTTCGTGGCCGAAGCCCAGGCCCGCGTGAGCAAGCAAATCAAGATACCGGAGGGCTACTACATCACCTGGGGCGGCGAGTTCGAGAACCAACGCCGCGCGATGGCCAGGCTCTCGATCATCGTGCCGATCTCGGTCGCAGTCATCTTCTTCTTGCTGTTCCTGACCTTCGGCTCGGCTCTGCCCGCGGTGGTCGTGCTTCTCGACGTGCCGTTCGCAGCGGTCGGAGGCGTGTTCGCCCTGTACTTCACCCACACCGTGCTCTCGGTCTCGGCCGCGGTCGGTTTCATCACGCTGTTCGGAGTCGCGGTCATGGATGGCGTGTTGCTCGTCACGTACATCCGCACCGCGATGCAGCAGTTCGGCTCCGACAGCCGCGAAGCCATCGTCGAAGCCGTGTCACGGCGCTTGCGACCGGTGCTGATGACCGCGTTGCTCGCAGCGCTCGGCCTGCTTCCGGCCGCCACGTCACACGCCATCGGGTCGGACACGCAGCGCCCGTTCGCGATCGTGATCATCAGTGGGCTGGTCTCTTCCACGCTGCTCACGCTGCTCTTGCTGCCAACGCTGTATGCGCTCGCCGACCGCTGGTTCGGCACCGGCCGCAAGCGGCCACGTGCTGCCGCCGAGCCCGAGGCCCCCCTATGATTCGTACACTCTGCATGCTCGTCACCCTGTCGTTCGCGCTCTTCTCGAACGCAACGCGGGTCCGCGCCGAGGAGCTCACGATGAACCGCGCGGTTGCGGTCGCGCTCGAGCGCAACCGCGACGTGATCGCCGCCAAGCTGGACGTGGAGACCGCGAAGTTCGACGAGGTCGAGGCCGGTCTGTATCCCAACCCGGTGCTCGGCTATTCGCTCGGCAACCTCGTGCTCGGCAACGCCAATCCGCAGTCGCCCCGGATTTCGTCCCCCGGCTTCTTCGGTCAGACCGTGAACACGCTGTCGGTGAGCGAGATCATCGACGTGTGGGGCAAGCGCAGCGCACGACTGCGCGCGGCCGGACGTTCGATCGCGCTGCAAAAGCTGCTGACACAGGACGCGATCCGTCAAGTCGTGTACGCGGTTCGCTCGGCGTTCGCAGACGTCGTGCGCTTGCAGTCCGAGCTCGCGTTGAGCCGCGAGACCCGAGAGCGTTACGACGAGACCGTGCGGCTGTCGCGCTCGCGCTACTCGGCCGGTGACATTTCCGAAGCCGAGCTCAAGAAGGTCGAGCTGGAAGGCCTGCGCTACCAGAATGCAGAGGTTGGCGCTGGGCTCGAGCTCGACTTGGCACGCCAGCGCTTGGCAGCGCTGCTCGCCATGCCCTCCGCCGAGCAGCTCCCAGCCGCGCTGGTCGCGTCGGAAGACCGGCACCCGAGCGACGCGCTCGGGACACTCGTCGACCGTGCGCTCGCGCAACGGCCGGACGTGCTCGCGGCCAAGCAGGCCCGATGGGTCAGCGACGCAGAGCTGGCCCGCGCACGCAGGGAGGCCTATCCCGACATTTCGCTCGGGGTCAGCTACACGCACTCGGAGTTCACGGCGTCGGGCGACAATCCCAACACGCTCGGCGTCGGCTTCTCGCTGCCCTTGCCGCTCTTCGATCGCAACCAAGCCAACATCGGTCGCGCACGCGTGGACCAGCGACGAGCACAGAACGAGGGCCTGCGCCTGGTCCTCGAGGTGCAGCACGAGGTCGGTGAAGCGTACCGGCGCATCGCCAAGGCGCAGAAGCTGCTTTCCGTGTTCGAGGGCGGAATGCTCGAGCGCGCCGATAGCGCGCTCAAGGGCGCGGAGAAATCGTACCGAGCGGGCGGCATTTCGCTGCTCGAGCTGCTCGAGGCTCAGCGCACCTACCTGCAGACGCGCGCCGAGTACCTGGGCGCGGTCCACGACTACCTGCAAGCCACGATCGATCTGCAGCATGCAGTGGGGGCAGAGGTTCCATGATCACGTACAGAGCGCTCGCACACGATGTCCTCGCGGTCGCGATCCTCGCGATGTCCGCGAGCACAGGCTGCCAAAAGGAGAAAGAGGTCGTCGCGGCGGCCGAGGCGCCCAAATCCAGCGGTGGCTCACTCCGTTTGCCACCCGGAAGCCCGCACCTCTCCTTCATCAAGGTCGAGGACGTCAAAGAGTCGGAGTCGGCAGGTCCCTTGTCGCTCACCGCGAGAGTCGGCTTCGATGAAGACCACACCCAGCGCGTCTCTTCGCCGATCGACGGCCGCGTCACCCAGCTGGCGATCGAGCCGGGCAGTCACGTCAAAGCGGGGCAAAAGCTCTTCGAGCTCACCTCGGCGGAGGCGGGACGAATCCAGGCCGAAGCGCAAAAATCGCTTCAGGACCTCAGCGTGGCGCAGCGATCGCTCGACCGCGTACAAAAGATGCGCTCGGACGGCGCAGCCTCGGAGAAGGACCTGGTTCAGGCGCAGGCGGACTTCAAGAAAGCCAAGTCCGACGTCGAGCGCACCGAGACGCAGCTCAAGGCGCTCGGCATCACGCCGAGCGACCCCACCATCACCGCCGCGGTACGCGCGCAGATCTCCGGCACGGTCGTGGTGCGCAACGTGCTCGTCGGGCAAGAAGTCCGCGCCGACGCGGCCGACCCGCTGGTCACGATCTCGAACCTCGACACGGTCTGGGTCTCGGCGGACGTGTACGAGCAAGATCTCGGCCTGGTCGAGAACGGCGCGCCGGCACACCTGCACGCGCCCGCATATCCCGACGAGACATTCAATGGCGTCGTCAGCTACGTGGGCGACGTCGTGGACTCGCAGAGCCGCACGGTGAAGATCCGCTGCGTGTTCCCCAACAAGGACCACCGGCTGAAGCCCGAGATGTTCGTCAAGGTGGACGTCGAAAGCAAAGCCGGCAGAAGGGTCGTCCTGATTCCGTCGCGAGCGGTGCTCAACGAGGGCGAGATCACCAAGGCGATCGTCACGCTCGACGGCAACGTGTTTCGCGAGCGCGTGATCGAGGTCGGGCCCGAGCGCGACGGTAGGGTTCGCGTGCTCGGCGGGCTCACGCCCGGAGAGAAGATCGTCACGGACGGAGCCCTGTTCGTGGAGGACGAGATCAAGGACTAGGTGCGACCATGGATCGATGCATGACGTGCAGGAGCCGGGATCTCAAGCGTGGAACGACCGAGATGCGCGTCACGGTCGACCAAGTGGTCTTTGGAGCCAGGCTTCCGGCCACCGTGTGCAAGACCTGCGGTGAGGCCACGGTCGAGCCTTCGGCGCTGAGGCAATTCGAGCTGCAAGCCGCGGGCGAGCTCGCAGAGATGGGTCGTCCCAGCGCGGCCGCATTTCGGTTCATGCGCAAGGCGCTCGGATTGCGCGGCGTAGAGCTGGCAGAGCTGCTCGGTGTGGAGCGCGGAACACTGTCGCGCTGGGAGAACGGTGCGCTGCGCGTGGACCGAGGCTGCTTCGTGGTGCTGGGCGGCCTCGTGAGCGATCGGCTCAGCGGACGCACCGAAACACTCACGCGCCTGCGCGCCCTGCGACGCCCGGTGAAGGCCCCGCGAGGCGTCGTTCGAATCAAGAGCGCCTAGCCGGCGCGAGTCACGCGCTCAGCGCGGAGGCGCATGCGCGGCAGCGCTTGGCGTCGACGGGAACCTTCTCCAGACACTCGGGACACGCCTTGGTGGCGGGCGGAGCCGGTGGCCGAAGCATGCCCATGAGCTTGTTCACGAACAGGAACAGCACGAAGGAAATGATCATGAAGTCGAGCACGGCGCCAAGCATGTGCCCGACCTTGAACTTGAGCGGCGTCACGGTGAGCTCGCGCCACTCGTTGCCGGGCAA
Source organism: Polyangiales bacterium (assembly GCA_044450485.1). GTDB lineage: Bacteria > Myxococcota_A > Polyangia > Polyangiales > JAFGIB01 > CAVZVA01. Next base: position 23,021 of record JBIOJD010000010.1, read on the forward strand.
CAGCGCGCCGACCAGCGGCATGATCAGGTCTTCGACCAGTGCGCTCACGATCTTGCCGAATGCTGCGCCGATCACGACACCGACCGCGAGGTCGACGGCATTGCCCTTGAGCGCAAAGGCCTTGAAATCTTGGATGAAGGACACGCAACACCTCGAGTGCAGCACAGGGGCCAGCGAACCGCTGGAGCGTACCGCAGCTCCGGGAGGGTGGGTGCGCAAGTTTTCACTCGACCGGCGGCCGGCAGGGTGGACGCCAAGTCCATAGAATTACTACATTTTATTCCAGTGGAGCCGGAGCCGGCCGCCGCACGCTCGAGACGCCTTGGGCACACACTCTGTCGCCTGGGGTACATGCGTGCCGCGGGGCCGATTGGCACTCTCGCAGCTGGGTACGGAGCGCGCGCGGCGCCGGTCACGCCGAACTCAGA
>JBIOJD010000011.1:0-23201 GCA_044450485.1 Polyangiales bacterium
CCGCACGCAAACCGAAAGCCGAGCGCGCACACGAGCAGAGCCAGCGCTACGAGCGCCCGGCGCGCGGTGGTCATCCCTGCTCCTTCGGGCCCATGCGTTGCGCGAGCTGTCGGCACTGCTGGTAGTGCTCGAACGTGGCAGCTTCGTGTCCGTAGAACGTGCGGTCGAAGATGCGGGTGAAGGCCGCAAACGTCGTCTGCAGCTCGCCTCGCGGCAGGCTGCGCGTGTACTGCCAGTTGGTCTTCGACGGCTCGTACTCGATCAGCCGGCCGCGATCGAGCGCAAACAGGGTAGCGAGATACAGCGCGCGCAGCGCCCCCGGGAAATCACCGCTGGCCGCGAGCCTGGCAGCATCGTCGAGCAGCGCGGCAGGCTCGCTCGGCGCGTCGGGCGCGAGCTGTTCGGAGCGCGCCGCCGCGGCGACCGGCAGGTCTCCCCTGCGGCGACTGACGTAGACGGCGATCAGCGCGAGCGCGATCGCCGCCACCACCATCAGCGCCCAGCCAGAGAGCTTCGGTAAACGGAACGCAGATGATGCCGGCTCCGGTTGCTCGTCGTCGCCGAGGCCGTCCAGCCAGTCGCTCAGCTTGGCGAGCAGCTCCTTCAACGTGCGCGAGTCGTGCTCCGCGAATTCGCGGAACTCGGGTTGAGACAGAATGGTCGAGAGCTGACGCTGCACCTCGTCGTCGCTCGCAGTCTTGGGCTGGGCTTGCTCGGGTGCATCGGCGGTCGACTGAGCGGGCTGTGCCGGCTGCGCGTGCGTGACAGCGGCCGTACCGCACAGGGCGAGCGCCAACAAGAGACCGGCCGCGGCGCTCGGGGGCTCGCTGCCGCGCAAGCGGCGGCTGCGCGGCTCGGACGCGGCGATCGCAGCATCGACTGCGGCGTGCAGATCCGCACCATCCCGGCGTGATCGCGCGTCCACGAAGGCCTGCGCCGAGATCGCCGCCCACAGCGGCTCCATCAGCAGCAGCGTGGCTGCTGCGACCAGCATCAGCACGAGCGTGTTGTCGGGCGACAGGAACGATGTGACGAATCCCACGTCGAGCCCGAGCATGGAGTGGCCGAGCAGCAGCGCGAAGCTCGTGAGCGCATAGAGGTTCGCGAACAGCCCGAGCATGCCCAAGGTCGCGAGCAGCACCACGATCGCGAAGGCGCCGCGCATCCCGCTGGTGTCGTCGAAGGCCTGGCCAAAGGCCGAAAAACCTCGCTCGTCGGCACAGGACGCGCGCGCGAGCCAGGAAGGCGCCACCGCCCCGCGCAGCGACAGGAACGGCAAGGCTGCCGCGACCGCGAACGGCGAGAGCACCGCGAGGCCGGCGAGCGGAAAGAGCCACACGAGCAAGCCGAGCTCGACCACCGATGCGGTACAGATCACGTCGAGCGGAGGCGTGGGCCGCTCGGACACGGGCAAGCTCGGACGCAGAAGCAGCGCATAGGCGCGCGCCACCCGGCTCAACTGCAGCGAGCGCAAGTGAAATGCGAGCACGAGCAGAAGCGCGAAGAGCAGGCGTAGCGATCGCACGCCCTCCACGCGCTCGAGGTAGTACACGGTGAGGGCGAGCAGCGTGAACGGGCTCGCTCCGGCCCAGGCACCCAACAGCAACCGGCCGCCGCCACGGCGCGCCACGAGCAACGCACCGTCGAGCAGCTCGAGCGGCCCCGAGGCACGCAGATCGGTCGTCACTGCGTCCACGTCACCTCCCGGGCAAGAGCGTCTGCAGCAGCAAGAACGCGCCGAGGCACAGCACGAGCAGGTAGCCGCCCGCCGCGAGATGAGCCCCGTAGGAGGAGCGCTCACGCAGGGCTGGCAGGTCTTTGTCGCGACCGCGTTCGCCGGCGAGGCCAGCCAGGCAACGCACGCAGTAGTTGATGCCGTCGACCTTGGTAGCGCACTCGCTGCACACGCGCGTGCGGCACCGCACGCACACACCGATCGCTTCACGTTGCGGGTGATTCTCGCAAGCAGCGACGGCGACCGTGCTCACACGCCGTTTGTACCACGCCCTTTGTTGCCGGGGCGAAGCCCTTGGAGTAGGCAATTGTGGTGCGCCCCGTGCTCATCATCAAGACCGGCAAGACGTTGCCGAGCGTGGCGGCTCGGCGCCTGGACTACGAGACGTGGATCGCCACCGGGATGGGCCTGGCCGAGACGCAGGTCACCGTGTGCGCTGTCTTCGACGACGAGCCCCTGCCGGATCCCGGAGCGACCTCCGCCGTGGTTGTCACCGGTTCGTCGTCCATGGTCACCGACCGTGAGCCGTGGAGCGAGCGCACCGCTGCGTGGTTGCGCGACGCGGTGTCCGCGCGTACGCCGGTGCTCGCCATCTGCTACGGGCATCAGCTGCTCGCGCACGCGTTCGGCGGCAAGGTCGAGTACAACCCGCTCGGTCGGCAGATCGGCACGATCGACGTCGCGCTCACGGAGGCCGCCCAGCACGATGCGCTGTTCTCGGGCTTCGAGCCTGTGTTGCACCTGCCGGTCTCGCATCGACAATCGGTGATCGCGCTGCCCGAATCGGCGCGTCGGCTCGCCACGTCTGCACGTGACCCGAACCATGCGTTCGCGCTGGGTGATCAGGCCTGGGGCGTGCAGTTCCATCCCGAGTTCGACGCCGACATCGTGCGCGGCTACATCGCCGCGCGCTGCGAGCAAATCGCCGCCGAAGGTCTCGACCCAGACGCCCTGAGCGCCCGAGCCACCGACACCCCCCACGGCACGCTGCTGCTCCGCCGCTTCGCAAACCTGGCGCGCCAGCACGACGGCTAATGCGCGCCGCGGCCGAAGAGCACGACGGGGATGGTCCGCAGCAAGATCGCGAGGTCGAGCATCAGGCTCCAGTCGTCGATGTACTCGAGGTCGAGCAGCATCCACTCTTCGAAATCGAGCTGGCTGCGCCCGCTCACCTGCCACAGCCCCGTGATACCGGGCTTCATCGACAAGCGCCGCCGTTGCCAACCGCGGATTTGCTGCTGCTCGAGCAGCGGCAGTGGACGAGGCCCGACCAAGGTCATCGAGCCGGTCAGCACGTTCCAGAGCTGCGGTAGCTCGTCGAGGCTGCTCCTTCTCAACACGCGCCCCAGCGGCGTGATGCGCGGGTCGTCCTTGATCTTGAAGACGGGCCCGCTCATCTCGTTGATCTGGCCGAGCTCTTCGCGCTTGGTCTCGGCGCCCGCGACCATGCTGCGGAACTTCAGCATGCGGAAGGGCCTGCCGTTCAAGCCCGCGCGCGGCTGCGAGAAGAACACCGGCCGGCCCATCGCGACCAGCACGGCGATCGCCACGCCGAGCAGCAAGGGCGAGAGCAGCGCGATCAGCAGCGCGGCGGCGACTGGGTCGAGCCCGTGCTTGATCGCGACCCACTCGGGTCGCTTGGTCGCCACCTCGAAGCTGACGAAGGGGTGATCGTAGGTCGTGGTGATGCGCGGCGCGGCGCGCGCCACTTGGGTCAAGCTCACCGAGAAGCTCGCGGTGATGCCGAGCGTCTCGCACAGCGAGAGCGCGTCCGGAAGATCTTCGGGCCGGTTGGTGGGCGGGAAGAACATCACCTGGTCGATCGGCTGCTCGTGCAGCATGCGGCTGAGATCCTGGAGATCGCCCAGTCGTTCGACCAGCACCGCGTCGGGGGGCGGCGTCGACATCGCCTCGGTCGAAGCCGGCGCAGCCAGATAGCCTACGATCTGAGGTTGCAGCGGTTGGCTGCGGGCGTCGCGCACGAAGTCGGCCATGCGCTTGCTCGGACTTCCCACGAGCAAGATCCGCTGCTTGATTTGGCCGCGCCGGTACTGGAAGCGGACCCACGCGCTGAGCAGCAACCGCTCGCAGCCCATGGCCACGAACGTGCAACCGAGAAACAATGCGACCAGGCTGCGGTTGATCACGGACTGCGTGAGAAACTGGATGACCGACAAACCGAGCAAGCCCGCGAAGTGCAGCTTGACCAGGCGAAGCAGCAAATCGCCAGGCGCCCAGACTTGCTCGAAGGAGTAGTGCAGGCGCAGCACCACGGTGAGCGACAGCCACAGCGGCAGTGTCAGATAGACGAGCAACGCGTGATCGCCAAAGCGCGGCAGCTCGCGCAGCGAGGGGAACAGGACGCGCAGCATCGGGTGCAGCTCGGCAGCGACCAGCATGGCCGCGACGATCGTCCCCGCGTCGAGCACGAGGTGCAGGTTTCGCAGGGCTATGGTCTGGCGCGCGTGCAAGGCGACGTGTCCTCGATGACGAACCCTCAGGGCGAAGGAGTCGGCTGCGCTGCGCTGCGCGAGCCGGGAGCAGCGCCGGGCATCTGGCCGGGCGCGTGCAAAGGCGCCAGATCTTCGAGTGACGCTTGCGGTGAAGGCACCTGCAGATCGAGCTCGCGCAGCACGGCGCCGTGCTCGAGGGTGTCCGCGAACACGAACGCGCGTCGCTGTGGGAACAACTTGCGCCAGAACGCGTAAGCGCCGCGCGCGCTGCCCGGGCCCTTGGGCCTCCTCACGAACACGATCTCGTCGTCGATCGACGGGTGCGGGTTTGGCGGGTAATAGGCCCAGCTTCCGCGCCGATCCGGGCTCACCAGCTTGTCGGCGAACACCAGCGCATACGAAGCATGCTGGCGCTCGAGCTGCTTCCACACCCGCATCCGCAGATTCCCCGCGCGGGACGCAGCGCGCACTTGCACCGGCACAAAGCATGCGAGGGCGGTCAAGCTCGCCGCCAGGGTGAACGCAGAGACCCACGCGCGCGGCCGCTGCGTCCCGAACCGTCGCAGCACCTCCGCCGCACGCACCGCGCCATCCGCGGTCGCGAGCGCGAGCAGCGGCACGATCTCGAACACGTAGATCGGGCCCGTGGTCGAGACCACCGTCTTGGGCACGAGCACGCGGTACGCGTAGTCCGCCGCGATCATGCCCCAGAACAGGACAGGCGCCGCCGGTCGAGCAAACGCGACGAACAGCAGCGACACGCTCCAGCCGAAGAGCCAGAAGTTCTGGCGCACGAGCGCCCCGCCGAGGGAATTGGCGATCTCACCGTGTTGGTTCTCGAACAGGCCATAGCCGTGATGCACGGTCTCATAGCCCGAGGTGAGGGCGCTGCCGGCTTGCTCTCGGTTGATCGCCACCATCGCCAGCGCAAACAGCGAGACGCCGGCCGCCGCCGCAGCGACCTGCTGCGCGCGCGCGGACCAGGGCCGCGCTGGGCCGAGCTCTCGCGTCTTCACCAGGTAGTGCAGCAGCGCAACGCACAAGAAGAGCGCTCCCGGCATCGGCCGGACGAGCACTCCGAAACCGAAAGCGGCCCCCGCGAGCGCGGCCCAGCGCGGACGCCCGTCGGCGTCGAGCCGCGCCAGGGCCCAGGCGCCGAGCAGCATGCACAGCGCCGAGCTCGGCTGTGAGAGCTGCGTGCCCATGGTGAGCACGAATTGCGGAGACAAGAGCAGCAGGCCGGCACCGAGCGCGGCGCGCGCCCGCCCGAACAGACGGCAGCCGAGCGCGAAGGCCAGCAGCACGGTGAGCGCCCCGATCACGGGCACGACCGCGACGCGTGCGCCGAGCGCCTCGCCGATCGCGAGCAGCAGCGGATGCCCGATCGGATACTTGCCGTACCAACCACCCGGGCTGACGATCAGGAACTGGTTCCAGAACAGCGCGAGCACAGGAGGGGCCGGATTGACGACCCGGCCTTGGAGCAGCGTTTGTGCTTCGAACACGTAGGTGCTCTCGTCGTCGGCGATCGGCTGATCGAGCAGGATCAGGCTGCGAAACGCGAGCGCGCCGAAGCACACCGCGCAAGCCGTGAGCCCCACGAGCAGCAGCGGGCGCCGCCCGAGCAGTCGTTCCACGCGCCCGACCAGGCGCTCGGCCAGGCCGCTGTAGATGAGCGCGAGCATGAAGGAGACCGTCGCCAGCGAGCCCCACAGCGCGTACCAGACGTAGAACGCGAGCTCCATTTCGTCGACGTAGTCGGCGCCGGCCTGCGGGATGGTGAAGTCGTAGTACTCGACGCTGGTGTCGAAGAGCAGGGCAATGCAGAGCACGCCGATCCCGGCACACCACAGCGCAGCCAGCCTCGAAGCAGCGGTTCTCACGTGCGGGCGATGTTCGCACGGCCGCGGTCTCACGCGCCATTTGGCGGGGCCACGAAACATGTGCTCAGATGTGGTTCCCGCGTTCGTGCGCCCCTTCGCCCGGTGTGATTCAATCGAGGCAGTCGCGGAGACTCAGAACGTGGCCAGCGTCCCTAGCGAGCCAAGCCCCTTGCCCAGACGCGGCGACATTCTCGGCGTCGGCGTCAGCGTCACGGACTATGCGGAGGTCGTGCGTTGCGTGCTGGCTGCGGCCCGCGCCCGCCGCAGCATGCTGCTCACCGCATCCGACGTGCACGTCATCATCCAGGCTCGACGCGATCCGTCGTTTGCGGCGGCGCTCAACGCTTTCGACATCGTCACACCCGACGGTCAGCCCGTGCGCTGGGGCCTGCGCTGGACTGGACAAGGCGCGCTCGAGGACCGCGTCTACGGACCCACCCTGATGTTGCGGCTGTGTGAAGCCGCCGCGGAAGAGCAGCTTCCGATCTACCTCTACGGAAGCCGTCAAGAGACGCTCGATCGCCTGCGGGCGCGGCTGGTCGAGCGCTTCCCGCGTCTCCAAGTCGCCGGCATGCGCGCCGGCCGCTTCAGGCCGCTGACTCCGACCGAGCAAGCCGAAGATGCCCGAGACATCGAAGCTTCCGGCGCACGCATGACCTTCGTCGGCATGGGCTGCCCGCGGCAAGAGTGGTGGGTCTTCCACATGCGGGATCGCATCGAGATGCCGCTGCTCGCGGTGGGAGCAGCGTTCGATTTTCACGCCGGCCTCGTGCAACAAGCGCCGCCCTGGATGCAGGCGCGCGGCCTCGAGTGGGCGTATCGCTTGAGCCGCGAGCCGCGACGCCTGTGGCGGCGCTATCTGGTACTGACGCCTCAATACCTGCCCCTGATCACCGCGCAAGCGCTCGGCCGACGGTTTCCACACCACACGGACTTGTCGGACGCCGCCCGGCGTCCCTGTCCGGGCTGAACGCGGCTGGCACACCCGTGCCTGCCTCACAGCCACGCGTGGTAGTAGAATAGGCGATCGACGCAAAGATATCCGGAGCCTTCGTAGAGCTTGCACGCCTCTCGGTTTGCTCCTTGAGTCACCACGCGAGCGCGGTGCAATGCGCGAACGCATCCCCAGCGCAGCACCGCTTGCACCAACGCACTGCCGAGCCCTCGCCCGCGCTGAGCCGCGTCTACGGCGAGCAGCCCGATCACAGCGTCGTCTCCCTGACACTGCACGGTTACCATCGCATCGATGGCGCCTGTCGCTCCGATCATGAGCACGGCGTCCGCGAGCTCGCCGGCAAGCGACCGCCGCATCCAAATCCGGTACATTTCTTCGAAGCGCTCGGTCGGGAAGCTCGGATCGACGCGAAAGCGGGAATGCACGCCAGCCGCTACGGCCAGCTCCTCCAAGCGAACCGCGTCTGCGGCCGAAACGGCAGATGGAGCTGCAAGCTCGACCCAAGGAACGTCCGGTAACGGTGCGAGCGCAATCGCTTCGGCCGGCAAGGGACGGGCGTAAGTCCGCTTCTCGTCCACGAGCACAACCGGACCGGAAGGGCCGTCGAGAGGGCCCTCGAACGCCTCGGCGCACGTGACGTATGCCAGACGACCGCCTGCCGCCGCGACGGACGAGAGCGCCGTCTTCACAGCCGCCGCGTCAGGAGCCGACGCTGCGACCCGATACACCTCGAGCCCGAGGAATTCCGAGTCCCAGGGCAAGCGGTTGGTCCGCACTCTGGTCGAATTACCTTCGCCCAAGTCCTCACCTCGAAGCGCCAGCGTTCGGCTTTGTGCCCATGCGCGTCAAAACACGTCCCAGCGTTTGAGACCCCAAGGCTTGCGTTGGGGATCGAGCCACGGAACGTAGCGCTCGAACAAGCCGTAGTAGGGATGCAGCGACGCCCGCAGACGCAGTGGAACCATCTTCTTGAGAACGCGGCGCAACGGGCGGCGCGGCGACGCCTCTTCGAGCGTGGGGCCGGAGCCCGCGTTCATCAGCACGTAGTGCGACTGCACGGGCACGCGGTCCACGGTGGACGCCGGCGTCTTCTCGGCGACGAACAGCGTGATCAAGGCTTTCTCGGAAGCGAAGTGCCCAACGACTCCGACCTCGAAGATTTCCCAGCGCTCGTCGTTCACGTGGATGTCGCTCTCGACCAAGAAGCCCTTCTGGCCCACGAACCCGTTGGTCGAGTAGTAGTCGTAGAAGAACGTCGGGCTGAACTGATAGAACCCGTGGTTCACGTGATTGCTGGACGGAGACATGTGAATCACTCGGCCGCCGGGGCGGACCATGCGAGCGATGTTCATCATCACCTGTCGTACATCGAAGACGTGCTCGATGGTCCCTGGGTCGAGGACGAGGTCGAAGCGCTCGTGGAGGTCCTTCGGAACGGGCAGGTTCAGGTCGTGGACGACGTCGGCCCCTTCGAGCGCGGTGTAATCCAGCGCAAGCACCTCTGAAGCGCCCAGCAGATTGAACACCGCCACGTCGCTCGTGTTCTTCGCGTACGGCGTGTCGCGCCACGCGGGAATGTTGGTCGTCGTCGGCAAACCGCGCGGCAGCTCCGCCGCAGCGACACCCTCGGACTTCAAGATCGCGCGCGCCTCTTCCAGCGTCGCGTAGACGTTCTGACGGCCCAGAATCAAGACCGGCCCCGCGAAGGGCTTGCGCGCGTGCTCGCGTGCGAGGAACCTGATCGACGGTTTGGTCAGACCCATGAGCGTGTCGCTCGATGATAGGTCAATCCCGTCGTCTCACAAAGCATTGGAGGAGGACGCACCGGCCAGAGCACGAGGAAGCAACGCCAGCTCCCGCACGAACGGTCGGTTCACGAGCCAGCTCGCCGCCAGATACACGGGCGCGAAGAGCACGCACACGCCGAGCGCCTGCGCCAAGCCAGGTGTGCTCGACAGCTGGAGGATGACGCCGCGCGCGCAGGCAACGGCAAGCCCTGCAGCGAGCGCAGGCCGACCGAGGATCGCGGCGTAGGCGCGCAACGGCATTCCGCAGCAGGGCCGGACGAGGTAGTACCAGGACGGAACGAGCAAGAGCACCTGCGCGCAGAGCAGACCGTATGCGAGACCGGTCGGACCGCGCGAGGACCCGATGGCCACCGCAGCCGCGAGCAGCGGAAGCAACCAAAGGTTCCAGTGGAATCCGAGCCGCACCTTGCCTGTCGCTGCGAGCAAGCTCCCGACCGGGTTTCCCGTCGATCGGATCGCGGCCCAGATGCAGAGCACCTTCAACGCGTCGACGCCTCCTGCCCAGGCTGGACCGAACAAGACGCGGACGAGCTCTTCACCCTCGACGGCGATCAGGGCATAGGCGGGGAAGTTGATGCCGGCTGTGAGCTGCAGCACCTTGCCGTAGATGCCAGCGAGCCGCTCGGACTCGTGCTGGGTCTCGGCCATCAGGGGAAAAGACACGCGACTGAACACCGGATTGACGACGCCGGCCAGGCGCATCACCAGGTCGCGCGGAACCTGGAAGATACCGAGCAAGTGACCGCCCATGGTGCGCGCGCCGATCAAGACGTCGAGCTGCGCGTTGATCGTGCCGACCAAGTTGCTCGAGACTTGCCAACCGCCGAAGCCAAGTAGGCTCCGCACCTCGTCGATCCGAAAGCGGAGCCGAGGACGCCAGCCGTGCGCGAGGACGAGCCATGCCAAGCTACTCGACATGGCAGCCGAGCAAAGGGCTCCAGCGACGAACGCATAGACACCCGCGCCAGCCCAAGCAAATCCGGTGGCAGCGACGAGCGAGGTCAGTTGGCCACCCAGCTCGACGAATGCGATGGAACGAAAGTCGAGCCGCTTCTCGGCCTGCGCGCGAAGCTGTTGCCCGAGCGCGGTCAGCACGAACGACGGGCTCATGAGCGCGACCAGTCGCGCCAGCTCCGGCTCCCGATAGCTCCACGCCAGCAAAGGCCCGACGGCCAGCACAGTCACGCCCAACGCCAGCGCGACCAGCAGGTTGAGCCAGAACAGGCTCTCGAGCTGCTCCTGACTGACGTCCCGATGATGGATCAACGCCGCGCCCAAGCCGAAGTCGGCCATGAGCTGCGCCATTCCAAACACGGCGATGACGATTGCCATCAAGCCGAAGTCCTGAGGCCGCAGCAGCCGCGCGAGCAAGGACACCTGCGCCACCTGAAGCACCGCCCGGCCCACCGTGCTGGCCGCCGTCCAGCGCACCGCCGCAAACGCCCGGCGGCGATCGTTCATGTCCGCGCGTCCCGTGCGACGCCGGGCGCACTCGCGCCCGGTTCGCTCGCAAAGAAGGCCTTCACGCAGTCGATGACCTCACCCTGTTCGGCTTCCGTGAGGCTGTGGAAAACAGGCAACCTGAGCAAGCGTTCGCTGTGCGCCGTCGTGATGCGGTCTTCACCGTGAAAGCGTCCGAACCGCAGGCCAGCGGTCGAGCTGTGCAGCGGCACGTAGTGAAATACGGCTAAGATCCCCGCGCTTCGCAAATGCGCGATTAAGCGCGTGCGTACGGCGAGATCTCGGCACTTGAGGAAGAACAGGTGCGCGTTGTGGCCGCAGTGCGGTGGGATTTGTGCCAGCTCGACGTGACCTTGCGCTTGCAGCGGCCGCAACGCTTCCAGATAGCGCGACCAGATCGCGCGGCGTCGAGCTTGGATCTCGTCGACATGCTCGAGCTGCCCCAGAAGGTACGCGGCTTGCACCTCGCTCATCAGGTAGCTGCTTCCGACGTCGACCCAAGTGTACTTGTCGGCCATGCCGCGAAAGAACTGGCTGCGGTTCGTGCCCTTCTCGCGGATGACCTCGGCTCGCTGGACCAGTGCAGGATCGCGGACCAGCAGCGCGCCGCCGTCGCCGGCGCTGGTCACGTTCTTGGTCTCGTGGAAGCTGAAGGCGGACAAACGCCCGAAGCCGCCGGCGGGTTGCCCGCGATAGGTCGACCCCAACGCCTGCGCAGCGTCCTCCACCACGGCGAGCGCGTGCTGCTGGGCCAGCGCGCAGATGCGGTCCATCTCGCACGGCACACCGGCGTAGTGAACGACCACGATGGCTTTGGTGCGCGACGTGATCGCTGCCTCGATTAAGCGCTCGTCGATGTTCATCGTGTCCGGCCGGACATCGACGAATACGATCTTGGCTCCCCGCAGCGCGAACGCGTTTGCCGTGCTGACGAACGTGAAGCTCGGCATGATGACCTCGTCGCCGGGGCCAATTTCCAGCAGCAGCGCCATCATTTCGAGGGCGTGCGTGCACGAAGGCGTCAGCAATGCTCGTGCGCTCGGGATTTGGACCTGGAGCCACGCCTCGCACTTGCGACCGAACGGACCATCGCCCGATTGGTGACCGCTGCGCATGGCCTCGAGCACATGGCGATCCTCGTGGCCGGTGTAAGGGGGTCGGTTGAAGGGAATGCGGATGGTCATGGCGTGTGAAGGATGAGAAGCCCGGATGGGCTCATGCCAGCGCCTCCTCGAAGATCGCCCGCCACTGCCGGATCAAGCGATCTCGAGTGAAGTACCCAAGCACGATCTTGCGATTGCCGGTGGTTACCTCGCTCGACAGGCTCTGCAGCGAAAACTCGGACATCGAGCGCAGCGACACGCCGAGACCGGTCAAGAACTGGAACGACCCGATCTCGGGCCGCAGCATGACCGTTTTTCCCATGGCCAGCAGCGAGATGATGTTACCCATGCCCTGCTGCCGCTGGTGACCGAAGATCGCGATGCCGACGCTCGCCAGCACGCGTCGATACTCCGGCAGCGGCAGCATCTCGAGCAACGGCCGGAAGCGCGCGCCAAAGAGGCTGCGCCCGAGCGCGACGACCTCGACTGCGCTCTGCTGACCGCCATAGGATAACGGACAGATCACGTCTCGCTCGCCCAAACCCTGCTCAGCGATGCGTCGAAAGATCTCGGCGTGGCAATTGGTGGGATCGGCCGAGTTGCCCACGAGCACTGCATTGCCGCCCTCGATCAGCCCGGTATCGACATCCGGCACGAGATTCGACGGATAACACAGACACTCCTTCCAAGGGACACGCGCGCCGAACGCTTGCTGCGCATGCGTCACGTCCTGAGGCAAATACGTGACCAGTCCCGCCATTTTCGGCACGACGAGGCGCCTCAATTGCGCGAAACGCCAGAGCGCGAAGCCTCGCTGGTCGTCGGCATGCAGATCACCGCCCCACATCACCCAGTAGCACTTGCGGGCGATCTCGGGAGAGAGCAGCAGTGGCAAGAAGAGCTCCTCGTGGAACAGCCCGTGCAGGATGATGCGCCCGGCTCGGTGCATGTCGCGCCAGAGCGGCGCCAGAGCCAGCACGCGTCGGCTCGGAGAATCGCCGATGAAGCGCACACCCGGGTCCGCTCGTACCGGGTGCGTGGGCCACGCGCGACCGAGCAACCGCACTTCATGCAAATCCCGCGGGAAGTGGGCGCGGAGCAGCTCGACGAACGCACCCATGAACTTGTCGGCCGGGCCCACGTGCAGGATCATCTTCGCTTCGCCCGGGCGGCGATCCATCGAGCGCCAGTATGCGCTCGAGCCGCCAGCCCAACAACCAAACTGCGCCCGCGTGCGCGTGCCCGTGGCGGCTCGTGCAGTCTTCCAAGACCGTGGATTCGCCGGCGGTTGTGTGCCACGATCACGCGCGTTCGGGCATGGCAACGGGCCACAGCTTCTCCGGGTCGCGCGTGCTCATCACAGGTGGGCTCGGCTTCATCGGCTCGAACCTTGCGCGCAAGCTGGTGGATGCAGGCGCCGAGGTCACGCTGCTCGACAGCCTGGTGCCGCAGTATGGCGGCAACCTGCACAACGTCGCCGCCTTCCGCAATCGCGTGACCGTCAACATCGCCGACGTGCGTGACCGCTATGCGATGGCGTATCTCGTGCAAGGCCAGGACTATCTGTTCAACCTCGCGGGACAGACCAGCCACCAGGACTCGATGGACGACCCGTTCACCGACCTCGAGATCAACGCGACCTCGCAGCTCGCGATCTTGGAAGCGTGCCGCAAGAACAATCCGCGGGTGACGCTCGTGTTCGCGAGCACGCGTCAGCTCTATGGACGCCCCGAGTACCTACCCGTCGACGAAAGGCACCCGATCCGACCGGTCGACGTGAACGGGATCAACAAGCTCGCCGGCGAGTCCTATCATCTGCTCTATAGTCAGGTGTATGGGCTCCACGCGAGCGTGCTCCGCCTGACGAACACGTACGGTCCTGCGATGCGCGTGAAAGACGCGCGCCAGACCTTTCTCGGCATCTGGATCCGCAACCTGCTCGAGGGCAAGCCGATCAAGGTGTTCGGCGATGGACAGCAGCTGCGAGATTTCAACTTCGTCGACGACGTGGTCGAAGGATTCGTGCTCGCGGCGACGACACCGGGCGCCAATGCGAAGGTCTACAACTTGGGTGGCAGCGAGCGCATCAATCTGAAACAGCTCGCGGCGCTGATGATCGAGCTGCACGGCTCCGGCAGCTACGAGATCGTACCGTTCCCGCCCGAGCGCAAAGCCATCGACATCGGCGACTACTACGGTGACTACCGCGCCGCGACAGAGGCGCTCGGTTGGACGCCGCGCGTGCCGCTGCGTGAAGGTCTGGCGCGCAGCCTCGAGTACTACGGTCGCGAGCTCGCCCACTACCTCTGAGCCCGAGGCTCAGGGAAACGCCAAACCGATGCCGGCACCGCCGTACCAATGATCCTTGGGCTGCTCCTTGAAGAAGAGGAACTTGCGTCCGGACGCCTCTGCAAACTCGGCGAGGCCCGTGTTGGTGTGCGCGTTGTCGCCGATCACGAACGCACGCTTGGTCAGCTTGTCAGCGACGATCTGATACTCGCGAGCCTCGTGCTCGACGGAGTGATCGCTGTCGTTGACGAATAGGTCGATGGAGCGATCGAAGGCCCGTAGCGTGAGGAGCGAGTCGCCGTACAGGATGCGGCCCGCCTGATCGTAGGGTGCGCGGAACAGGAGCCCGGCGTCCGGGTTGATGTCGAGGCCGAAGTACGCCCCGGGCTTGCCCTCTTCGGCATTGCGGAGCAGCGCCGCGGCCAGCGTGCAGGAGCCCAGCCCCTTGTCGACGCCGGTCTCGACGACCACCCCGGGCTTGGTCGCGCGCACGAGCGCGTACCAGCCGAGCCTGCGGCCGTAGCGCGGCTCCTCGTCGCAGACACCTCGGAAAACGCTGCTACGGATGGTGTCGCGAATGTGCGCGCGCAGGCGCTCGTCGCCTTCGAGCTCGGCGAAGTAACCGAGCATCTCCGGAACGGGGCGCCCTGTCGCGACGGCAAGAAAGTGCGCGAGGTACGTTCGGTTCCGGTCGTCCAGGTCGTAGGTGAAGTTCGTGTATTCGCGCGACGTCAGCGTCCAACGCGCGATCCGCACGGCGGGCGACCCCAGGCTCGAGAGCGCCATTTGGGCGCGATACCCCATGAGCGGGACGCGTGCGAAACGCGAGCGCTTGAGCCAGGCGTTCACGGCGGTTCTCTTCATCGACGTGCCTCCTCGTTCATGGGCGCTCGACCCGCAGCTTGCCCTCGGCGTGCAGCTCGTCGGCCATGGCCAAGATGCGCGCGTGATGCGCGGCGTAGTCGAGCTCGGCCTCGGCGTAGCGCCGGCAGCGCACGGCGAGATCGGCGTAGGCAGCTGCGTCGCAAGCTCGTAACCGGGCGAGCGCGCGCACGAGGTCCCGTGCGTTGCCTGGCTCGAACAGGAAACCGTTGTCACCTTCGCGCACATGCTCGGGCAGACCGTCGATGCGCGACGCGACGATCGGTTTGCCGACCGCGAGCGCTTGACACACGATCTGCGGCAAATTGTCGTACCACTCGGACGGCACCACGAGCGCCGAACAACCGGCGAGCAGCAGCCTGATCTGCTCCCCCCAGACAGGGCCACGAAACTCGACCTTGTCGCGTAGCGCCGGCGCACGAACCCGCTCCTTCACCTCGTCCTCGAGCTCGCCCATGCCGACGACGACGAGGCGCTGCTCGCTCGGTGCGTCTTGCATGGCTTCCAGTAACGTCAGGATGCCCTTCTGGCGCACGAGCCTACCTACGAAGAGCACGTAGCCCTGGTGGTCCGTGACCGCCTGGTGGCCTGCAACGAAGAACGGGTTCGAGTTGACGCGCATGCGCGACGCATCGAAGCCTCCCTGCGCGAGCTTTGAAGCTAGAAAGGCATCTGGAACCATGAAGCGGTCGATGCGCTCGAACGTGCCGAGGCGCCGGTGCGCGGCGATGATGGCCGCGTACCAAGCCGACAGCGGCGCGCTGTCGCGGTAGCAGCGGTGAACGACGGCGTGCGTGAAGTTGCCCCCGAGGCAACGCTCGCAGATCGCGCCTTCCGTGTAGAGGTGCGCGCCCGGACAGATCAACCGGTAGTTGTACACCGCTTGGATGATGGGCACGGCGGCTGCGGCCAGCACGCCGTAGACCGCCGGCGAAAGCAGCGGGAAGGTGTTCTGCACGATCGCGAGCTGCGGCCTGAACGACGCGATCAGCGTCCGCAGCTCGCGCTCGACGTCGCGTGCGAAGAACGCGTTCGGCACGACCAGCGCTTTGCGCAGCAACCCGAGCTCGTCGAGGTCGGCATTGCTGCGCGTGAACGTCGCTATCTCGTGGCCGTGCGCGCGCAGTCCATCCCGCTCGAGCTCGAACACCGCGCTCTCGCCGCCCGCATCGCGATAGTGGTTGTGGCAGAGGAGAATTCGCACGGTCGTGGCGTGACGCTTCGCGACGCAAAGTATCACGTTCCACGGGTGAAGGCCGAAAGCATGAAGCGCGGCGCACGCTTGAGGCCTCGCGGCGTTTACCCGTATGCTGCGACGCGCCCGTGCTCGCAACGCTCGTCATCGCCTTCAATCGGCCGCACTTGCTCGAGCGGCTGATTCCGATCCTGGCCAAGCACCGGCCGAGCCCCCTGTTCGTGGCCTTCGATGGGCCCCGGCCAGATGTGCCGAGCGATCGCGAGCGCATCGAGCGCGGCGTGCGAAGCGTGCAGCAGGGCGTGACCTGGACCGACAAGCTGAAGCTGCGCACGCAGCCGAAAAACCTGGGTGTGCGACGCAACGTCTCGTCGGCCATCTCCTGGGCGATCGAGCAGGCGGATCCTCTGGTCATCCTCGAAGACGATTGCCTGCCCAACGGCTCGTTCTATCCGTTCTGTGCGGAGCTGCTCGACCGCTACCGCGACGACGCACGGATGGGCGTGGTCTCGGGCACGAGCTTTTGCCCTTCGCAGTTGCAGCCGCGCGAGTCGTATTACCTCAGCAACCTCGTCAACTGTTGGGGCTGGGCGACTTGGCGCCGAGCATGGCAGCACTACGACGACGCGATGAGCAGCTGGCCCGCATTCGCGACCTCGGGCGAGCTCGACCGACTGTTCACGACCCCCAGCGCACGCCGCTACTGGCGGCGCCGGCTCGATCGCGTCAAGAGCGGCCGCATCCAGAGCTGGGCCTACCGCTGGGAGCTTTCGTGCTGGGCGAGCAAGCTCTGGACGATCCAACCGGCGAGAAACCTCGTGAGCAACGTGGGCTTCGGCGCGGACGCGGCGAACCTCGCGTGGCCGAACGATCCGCTCGGACGGCGCCCCACGCTCGAGCTGCCCTTCCCGCTCGTGCACCCATCACGGCTCGAGACGAGCAAGTCGCTCGACGACTGGGTGCAAGCACACGTCAACGAATCCCCGCTGCACCACAAGCTGATCCGCGCCTTCTACCGCATCCGCGATCGAGCTGGCGTCTAGGCCGTCAATTCACCGCGAGTTTTTGGTCCTTCGCGGTCCGCGGGCGAGCTTGCACGTACTCGTGCGCCGCTCGGATGAACTCGACGAAGAGCGGGTGCGGCGCGTGCGGCTTGCTCTTGAACTCGGGATGGAATTGGCAGCCGACGAACAACGGGTGGTCTGGGAGCTCGACCATCTCGACCAGCAGACCGTCGGGCGAGAGGCCCGAGAGCACGAGCCCGGCCTTCTCCAGCTGCTCGCGGTACTCGTTGTTGACCTCGAAGCGGTGGCGGTGACGCTCGCTGATGCGGGTCTTTCCGTAGATGCGGGCGCAGCGCGTGTTCTCGCCTAGGACGCAGGGATACGCGCCGAGCCGCATGGTCGCGCCTTTTTCTTGGATCCCGCGCTGGCCCGGCATCAGGTGGATGACCGGATGCTTGGCTTGGGGATCGGCCTCGACCGTGTTGGCGTCGTGCAAACCGCAACAATTGCGCGCGAATTCGATCACCGCCATCTGCATGCCGAGGCAGATGCCGAAGAACGGCACGCGATGCTCGCGCGCGTAGCGGATCGCGCGGATCTTGCCTTCGAGGCCGCGATCGCCGAACCCGCCGGGCACGAGGATCGCATCGTAGTCCGCGAGCCGTTGCTCCCAGTCGTCCTGCCCGAGCAGGTCTTCGCTGTCGACATAGTGCGTGTCGACACGCAGGTCGTTGGCGAGGCCGCCATGGACCAGCGCTTCGTGCAACGACTTGTACGAGTCGCGCAGGTGCACGTATTTGCCGACCAACGCGATCTTCACGCTGCCCCGGCTCGGTAGCTGCACCTTCTCGACCGTGCGCTCCCACTGGCCGAGGTCCGGGTCGCGCGACCAGATGTTCAGGCGGTCGACGATCTGCTGATCGAGGCCCTCCTCGTGCAAGCGGATCGGCAGCTCGTAGATGCACGAGACGTCGGGCGCGGCGATCACCGCCTCGACGCCGACGTTCGTGAAGTGCGCGATCTTGCGCTTCAAATCGCTCGGCAGCGGGCGATCGACGCGGCAGATGAGGATCTCCGGCTGGATGCCGAGCGCGAGGAGCTCCTTGACCGAGTGCTGGGTCGGCTTGCTCTTGAGCTCGCCGGCTGCGCCGATCCAGGGCACGAGCGTGACGTGGATCGACAGCGCGTTCTGCGGTCCGAGCTCGCTGCGGAGCTGGCGCACGGCCTCGAGAAACGGCAACGACTCGATGTCGCCGACCGTGCCGCCGATCTCGACGATCGCGACGTCTACCCTCGCGGCGACCTCCATCACGCGGGCTTTGATCTCGTCGGTGATGTGCGGGATGACCTGGATCGTCGCGCCGAGATACTCGCCGCGGCGCTCCTTGCTGATCACCGCGTCGTAGATGCGCCCCGTCGTGAAGTTGTTGGCGCGCGTCATGCGCGCGGACGTGAAGCGCTCGTAGTGACCGAGGTCGAGATCGGCCTCGGCGCCGTCGTCGGTGACGTAGACCTCGCCGTGCTGGTACGGCGACATCGTGCCGGGATCGACGTTGATGTACGGGTCGAGCTTGACGTGCGTCACCCGCAGGCCACGCGCTTCCATCAACGCGCCGATCGACGCTGCCGCGAGGCCCTTGCCGATCGAGCTGACGACGCCACCGGTCACGAACACGAACTTGGGCCGCTTGGTGCTCATAAGATCACGCCTCGGCCGCCCTCCCGCCGTCTCGGCAGGGGGCAGCTTGGGTGTTTGACGCTAGATTCCGGGCCTCGAGGTGGATCCTCGCTGGCACGGGCCACAAATGTACGGATTCTCAGTGCCCTGTCAACGGACATCACGGCGGAGTCGATCACAGTCGAAGCAGTGGTCGAGGCTCCTGATTTTCCCGAATGAGCTTCCTGCTCAACTTCACTCGCGATCGCGCTGACCGGGGCAGCCGCAATCTGTTAAGGTCCGGTTCGCGAAGCGCCGCGCCATGTCCTACACCGTCCTCGCACGCAAGTATCGCCCTCAAACCTTTGCCGATTTGGTCGGCCAAGAGCACGTCAGCCGCACGCTCGCCAACGCGCTCAAGAGCGGTCGCGTCGCCCACGCGTTCTTGTTCACCGGCGCGCGCGGTGTAGGCAAGACGACCACCGCGCGCCTACTCGCCAAGGCGCTCAACTGCGAGCAGGGACCGACCGCCGAGCCGTGCAATTCGTGCGATCCGTGCCGCGAGATCACGGCCGGGACGGATCTGGACGTGCTCGAGATCGACGGCGCTTCCAACAACAGCGTGGACGACGTGCGCAGGCTGCAGGAGTCATTGCCGTACCGGCCGGCGCGCGATCGCTTCAAGGTCGTGATCGTGGACGAGGTCCACATGCTCTCGACCGGCGCCTTCAACGCCTTCCTGAAGACGCTGGAAGAACCGCCTCCGCACGTGAAGTTCGTATTCGCGACCACCGAAATCCACAAAGTCCCGATCACGATCCGCTCGCGCTGCCAGCGCCACGACTTCCGGCTGATCCCGTACGCCATGGTCGCCGCGCGGGTGAAAGAGATACTTGCGCAGGAGCAACTGCAGGCGGACGAGGAGGCGATCGGAATCGTGGTGCGCGAGGCCGCGGGCTCGTTGCGCGACGCGCTCACCGTGCTCGACCAACTGCTCGCGTTCGGTGGCGACGCGCTGAAGGGCGCCGAGGTCGCGGCAGGGCTCGGCATCGCGGACCAACGCGAGGTGTTGCGCGCGGCCGAAGCGGTCCTCGGCGGCGATCCCGGCGAGTGCTTGCGAACCGTGGCCACGCTCGGCGAGCAGGGCCTCGACACGCTGCACTTCACGCGCCAGTTGCTCGGCCTGATGCGGGATCTCGTGGTCTTGCGCGTGGTCGGCAACGACCCGGTGCTGATCGATCGACCCGAGCAAGAGCGCGAGCAAGCAGCCAGCATCGCCGGGCGCCACACGCCACAGCAGCTCGAACGCGCCTTCGCGGGCATCGCGAAGCTGGTCGACGAGGTCGGCTTGGCGGCGAGCCCACAGCTCGTCTTGGAAATGGGCCTGGTGCGTCTTGCGGACCGGCCGCCGCTCGAGCCGCTCGCGGAGCTGCTCGGCCGGCTCGCGGCGCTCGAAGAACGCATGGGCGGCGGTGGCAGCGGGGCGAGCGCCGGGCCGGCGCGACCGACGCCGGGCTTCGGTGACGCCGCTGCGCGTGGGCCAAAACGCGCGGGGCCACCCCCTGCAGAAGCGCCGCGCGAGCTGCGCGTGCCAGTCCGCCCGGGACCACGGCGCGCGAACGACGACGCAGAGCGGGCGCCGGCGGTGCCCGCTGCGCCGCCAAGCCCGGTTGCCGATCCGAACGACGCGCCTGCGACCACGTCGGTGGGCACGATCGCGGCCCCGAGCGACGCACCGGCCGCTGCGGCGACCGACGGCGTGCCTCAGCTCTGGCGAGAGATCATCGCCGCGCTTCACCACAGCCAACCTGCGCTGGGCGCTGTGCTCGAGCACGGTGTGGCGGTGCGCGTCGACCCGAGCAGCGTGGTGGTGAGGTTCGAAGAGGGCTCCTTCTTCGGCAAACAAGCGGCGGCGCAACCGGCCCGAACTGCGCTCGCCGACGCGGCCGAGCGCGTGCTCGGGCGCAGGCCGGTCATCGAAGTCGGCTTCGGCCTCGATGACAATCGCATCACGATGGCGGCGGTCGACGCAGAGAAGCAGAAGCAGCGCCGCGCGCTGGTCGTCAAGGATGCGCTCAGTCACCCGCGCGTCAAAGATGCCATGGACGTGTTCCCCGAGGCCGAGGGCCAGGTAGACGTGGTGGTGGAGGATTAGCGATGGCGGGTTTTCGTGGCGGAATGGGCGAGCTGATGCGGCAGGCGTCGCGCCTGCAGCGCAAGGTCGAAACGCGCAAGCAAGAGCTCAAGAGCGAGACGGTCGAGGCGGCGGCGGGCAACGATCAGGTCAAGGTCGTCGTCAACGGCGGCGGGGAAATCGTGAGCGTGACGATCGCGAAGGAGCTGCTGCAACAAGAAGACCTGTCGATGGTGCAGGACCTGATCGTCGCAGCCACCAACGCGGCGCTGGTGAAGAGCCAGCAGATGGTCGAGGCCGAGGTCGAGAAGGTGACCGGAGGCATCAAGATCCCAGGCCTGGTGTGAGGCGCTGATGGCCGACCCGATCGCGCTGCTGGTCGGTCTGCTGAGCCGCTTGCCCGGGATCGGCGAGCGCACGGCTGCGCGCTTGACGTACCACGTCTTGGGCGGGCCGCCCGAGTACGCCGAGGCGCTCGGGACCGCGCTGCGCGAGCTGCACGCTCGCGTGCGGCGCTGCAGCCGCTGCGGCAACTACACCAGCGAAACCACGTGCGCGATCTGCAGTGACGTCAAGCGCGACCAGCACATCATCTGCGTCGTGGCGCGTCCGCCGGACGTCGCGGCGCTCGAGCGCGGCGGCAGCTTTCGCGGCTGCTACCACGTGCTGCACGGTCTGCTCGCCCCGCTCGACGGCGTGGGTCCGGAGAGTCTGTCTCTGCCCGCCCTCTGCGAGCGCGTGAAGCAAGGCGACGTGACCGAGGTCATCATCGCCACCCCGCTCAGCGTCGAGGGCGAAGCCACCGCGCTCTACGTGGCCCAGGAGCTGCGCCCGCTCGGCGTGCGCTGCACCCGCATCGCCAGTGGCCTGCCCCACGGCGGCGAGCTCGAATGGACCGACCAGATCACCCTGGCGCGGGCACTCGAAGGGCGGCGCGAGCTGTGAAGACCGCAACGAACGCGTACGCCGATGCCGCGCTGGCAGCGCTGCTGCTCGGGATCGTGGCGTTGATGATCATCCCGATCCCGACGCCGCTGCTCGACGTGTTGATCGCAGGCAACATCGCGCTCGGGGTGCTGATGTTGCTCGTCTCGATGGCGATCAAGGACGGGCTCGCGTTCGCGGCCATGCCCACGGTGTTGCTCGTCACCACGCTCTATCGGCTGGCGCTGAACGTCTCGTCCACGCGTCTCATCTTGCTGCAGGCCGATGCGGGACGCGTGATCCGCTCGTTCGGCGAGTACGTGGTGCGCGGCAACTACGCGGTCGGCGCGGTGGTCTTCTTCATCCTCACGCTGATCCAGTACGTGGTGGTGGCAAGGGGCTCGGAGCGCGTGGCCGAGGTTGGCGCACGCTTCACGCTCGACGCCATGCCCGGTAAGCAAATGGCGATCGACGCCGACCTTCGCGCAGGCAGCCTCGATCCCGACGGCGCCAGGCGAAGGCGGCGCCTGCTCGAGCGCGAAGGTCAGTTCTACGGCGCGATGGATGGGGCGATGAAGTTCGTCAAGGGCGATGCGATCGCGGGCATCGTCATCACCGTGGTCAACATCGTCGCCGGCGTCGGGATCGGCGTCGGCATGCGCAAGCTGCAGGTGACCGAGAGCTTGCAGACATACGGTCTCTTGACGATCGGAGATGGCTTGGTCTGCCAGATCCCGTCGCTGCTGATCTCGACCAGCGCCGGGCTCGTGGTGACGCGCGTCGCGAGCCACGACGAGGGCGCCTCGCTCGGTGGCGACGTCGGCAGTCAGCTCTTCGGCAATCCGCGCGTGCTCACACTCGGCAGCGTGTTTCTGGCGTTTCTCGCGCTGGTGCCGGGACTGCCGCTCGTGCCCTTCGCGTTCTTGTCGGTCTTGCTTGGCGCTGCCGCGTATGGCGTAGAGCGCGCGCGGCGACGCGCGGATGCGGGCGACGCACGGGTCGCTTCCGCGGGCCCTTTGGGCATGCGGCAGCCGGCTGCGTTGTGCATCGCGCTCGGCCCGGAGCTGGGCGCGGAGCTGCTTTCAGGTGGTCAACGGGCGCTCGACGCGTCGCTCTCCGGGCTGCGCGAGCGCACGTACGCACAGCTCGGGCTGCGGCTGCCGGAGGTCCGGATCGAGACACGTCGGGATCTGCCACCGCGGGCCTATGCAGTCGAACTACACGAGCTGCCGTGCGCCAGCGGAGAGCTCGCCGCGGGCGAGCCGCTCGACCATGCCGACCAAGTCGTGCGCGCGGTCGAGGCGGCGCTCCGCCCACACGCCGCCGAGCTGCTCTCGGTGCAGAGCGTGCGCGAGCTGCTCGACGCGCTCGAGCGCAGCGCGCCCGCGTTGGTGCACGACACGGTGCCGAAGCCGGTCACGCTCAGGCTGCTGACCGAGGTGCTGCGACGGCTGCTCGCCGAGGACGTGAGCATCCGCCCGCTCGACGTGATCCTCGAAACGCTCGGCAGCGAGGCTCAGCACGAGACCGACGCAGGCACGCTGACCGAGCGCGTACGGTTGCGCCTGGGACGACAGATCAGCTTCGCGCACGCGCGCGATGGCGTGCTCGCGCTGCACCCGCTCGACCCGATGGTCGAGGACGCTTTGCGTTCCGCTGCGCGCATCGGCGGAAGTGGGGCGACCGCGGGCCTGGCGCTTCCGCCCGAGCAAGCGCGC